>CAZPEK010000329.1:0-4590 GCA_964585555.1 uncultured Leptospirales bacterium
GGAAAAAACTGATGAAGCCTATTCATACCGGTATCTCCTGGCTGAATGTTATGAGCATGAAAATAGAATAAAAGAAGCAATTCATCACTGGGAAAAAATTGCCGCCGATAATCCCGGTTACCGGAGTATTAAAGCAAAACTTGAAGCCTATAGCAATATAGTCACAAATGAGAACCTGATGACTCTTTTCATTAAATCCCTTGAAGAGTTGCAGCCCCTGATTGTAGAAATTATATCAGGCCTTAACTATAATATTGTCTCAAGGGAAAAAATTTCTTCAAACGAGTTTCAGTACAAGGCTTTTAATATTAAACGCATCAATGAACCTCCTGTTTTAATTGTTTTTCACCGTACAACCCGGGAGATTACTGAGGGTGAAATTGTAGAATTTTTGAAACGGATTGGTGAAGAAAAATGTAAGTCGGGATTATATATGGCAACTTCCAGGTTCAGTCTCAAGGCCCGTTCAAGTTCCGCTTCAAAAATGATTGAACTCTATGATTCGGAATTTATCACCCGTGTTGTTGAAAAATATGAATCCCGTAAAGGCGTCAGAAAATAGATTTTTTCTGTCCCGTCGAAATACTATATAAAGGAATTCCCTGAAAATGAAGAAAGCTGTTTTCGTCCTGTCTCTTTTTGTATTGATTTCCTGTGGGAAAAGTCCCGAAGAAAAATATCGTCAGGCTGTTGAAAATTTTAAGGCCTCAAAAACAGATGCGGCACCGGTAATCGAGGCTGCAGTAATGCACCGGGGAGGCTTTATTGTTGCCGATGACGAGATCAGGACAGGGGTTTTTTCTCTGTATCGAGTAGAAGGAAGTAAGGTTTTCCTTTATGGCCCTGATGGTGTTGAAAAATATATAGTGCCTGAAGGTGCTCCCTTCTTCAGCGCAGTTGTTTTCCGGGATACCTGCTATATTGCTGCGGGGAAAAATCTTTTAATTTACAATAACAGCAGCAGCTATGACCGGGTCATTACCTTCCCGGGTGAGGTGGAAGTTTCTGCGCTTGAGTCCTGGTCAGAGGGGATACTGATTCTTGCGGGAAGAAAACTGTACCTTCTAAGAAGCCCCTCGGAAGAGCCTGAGCCTGTTATTGAAAAGGCTTTTTCTTCTCCTGATAAGAAAATATTTCGCAGCTATTTGACTCGCTCAGAAAATTTTGTTGCCGTGGTGCTTGGATACGCGGGGCGTTATTATATAGCCCTGGTTGACGTGGCGAGACAGAAAATTGTGGCGAATAAAATCAGTGCCTCGGGAGGCTCCTGCTATCTTGACGGGAAAAGAATATACTATGTCAGCGGCGGCTCCGGTGCCTGGCAGGTATCTTGTTTTGACGGGAAAAGCAAGGTGAAGAAAAATGTTGGCTCTTTTAAAAGTATATTAAATATTTCACTTTTTAAAAGTGTATTGGCCCTTGAAACGCCGAAGGGAATCGAGCTTTTTGATTATCAGGGCGCAATGGTGCCCTTTCCTGCAACAGGGCAGTTGAGGGGACGAACAGGGAATAATCTTGTTATCTCCATTGATGAAGAAAGAACCATATCGGTTCCCTTTGGTCTGTTCAGAAAAGACCTTGCTGTTCTTCAGGGGGAAATATTCAGGGCTTCTTCCGGTAGGTAATTTTAAAGGTCCCCTGGTGACGGTGGGTTGTAGTTTCTTCCCCGTCCTGGAACCGGGCTTCTATGATAAAGGGGATGTTGCGGCAGCAGTAATAATCTTCAGGGGCGGGTTTCTGAAGGTTGTTTTTGTAAAATTTTTCCAGAATGCTTCCAACCAGTGAAAATCCGAAAACCCTGTATCGGTATACCTCAAGGCGTTCCGCGGGAAAGGATTCATTTGTTTCAGGATTGATAAACCGGACTTGAGCCTGTTTTTTAAAGAGACGCCGTGTAAGGGTGTAACTGAAACAGATGGTGTCTCCCTCAAAGTAGATAAAATTAAAAATATCAGCGGATGTTTTTAATTTTTTCGGGTGGTTAAAGTGAAATTCCAGGGATTTTTTTTCGATAGTCCCGTGGAGAGTATCAACCTCTGAGCCTGTCGCAAGGGATTCCACTGAAAGGGGGGCTTTACTGCACCCGGGGGACATGAGAATGAGTGCTGCGGCAGCAATAAATGTCAGGGTGCGGTGACGGGTCTTTCTATATTTCCTCAAACTTCCACCACCCCTTTATTACCATATCATCATTTCGGACAAGTTTATACCTGGTGAAATAGTCCCTGAGAATATCATTGAACTGATCGGTTGGATTGATGATGGTTCCCTTTATCCGAAGCAGGTGACCGTAAAAATCCTGTATCGCTTCGCTGTTTACAATATTTTTAATATTACGAAGCTTCCCATAGAGGAGAAGGAAGAGAGGCTCAAAGATTTCAACGGCTCTGGCTATTTCATGGGGGGTTGGATTCAGAACATTGAAGCAGGCAGTAAAATAATCGTAATCAATGAAAGGATAAAGGGCCGGGGAAATACCCAGTGTGCCTTCGGGTAATTCGAGCATCTGGTAAAATATTTCAGTTACCTTGCCCCGATCGGCTTCATCAAAAATAGCAAAGGTGTGAAAAAACTGGTCAGAATCGACTTCATCGGCTTCCTTTATGCGGATAGGGTCCATGATGATTTTTTCATCAAGGCGGTGAATGGTACTTTCGGGAATCAGTTTTGACTTGTAGTATATCCGGTCAGTGTCAAAGGCGGGGTAGTAATCTGAATTGCCTCGTTTTGTAATGTTTTCAGGGTTGCCACCGAATTTAAAATCTATTTTAAACATATGCGAGAAATCAATGCATTTGCCTTCAATTTTCTGATGAAAGTGGAGGGAGTGCTGTTCCGCTGCAGGAATTCTTATTTTGAGAAACCGGTGGTTCTTCAGATATTCAGGTATTTTAGGAGCAAGGTTTTTAATTATTTCAAGACCCTGGGTGTGGTTGAGTTCTGTAACGGGAATGCGTGGTATTGATATTTTTCCCGGGAAAGTCAAAAACTCATTGTGTATGATATTTATATGTTTTTCCCCTTCCGGGTTTTCAATATTGGAAGGGATGGCATTGATGATTTCTTGAATTTCATCTGCAGCCTTAACCGGTTTCTCTGTATTATTCCGTTTTTTCATGGTTGTTGTTTTCCTTAAACAGAACCTGACAGAAGTATCTTCATGTGGTGTTAAAAATCAAGCAGGTTTTTTTTTCTTCCGGGTCATCTTTTTTTTCGATGACCCGGAAAAAATTAGATGTTTTCAACGATCATGGTCACTGATTCGGCTCCTCCGAGGCAGAGAGATGCCTGGCCGATTGCCGATCCGCTTCTTTTCATCTCATGGATCAGAGTGGCCAGTACCCGTGCCCCTGATGCGCCAATAGGATGCCCCAGTGCTATCGATCCACCGTTTACATTGACTTTTTCAGGATCAAGGTCAAGAACCCGGTTGATTGCCGTTGATGATCCGGAAAATGCTTCATTTATCTCATGGCGGTCAATGTTTTTGATGTCTATGCCCGCCTTTTTACATACCTTCGGAATTGAATAGATGGGGGCCATCAGGACATGTTGCAGCTCAATGCCCGCTGAACCACCGGCAAGTACCTTGACAAGGGGCTTGAGACCCATTTCCTTTGCCTTTCCGTAACTCATGATGACCACTGCTGATGCGCCATCACTGATGATTGAACTGTTGCCCGCAGTGGCGAAGCCTTTTTTCTGAAAAGCGGGACGCATGGCCGCAAGCTCTTCGTAGGTTGTATCGCGAGGACATTCATCGGTATCAAAAATCTTTATGTTGCCCTTTCGGTCTTTCAATTCAACCGGCATGATTTCATCTTTAAAGGTACCGTTATTTATTGATTCCATGGTGCGCCGGTACGATTCAACAGCGTATTTGTCCTGGTCTTCCCGGGACACTTCCCATTTTTCACATATCAGGTCATTGCTGATTCCCATGTGGAAGTCGTTGACGATGTCCCAGAGGCCGTCATGGACCATATGGTCTACCATTGCGGTATTTCCCATACGGGCTCCCTTTCGAGCCTTGGGGATGAAGTAGGGGGCCATGCTCATGTTCTCCATGCCCCCTGAAACAGCTATATCGGTATAACCTGTTTTGATCAGTTCAGAAGCAAGGATTCCCGTCATGAGGCTCGAACCGCATACCTTGTTGAGGGTTATGCAACCCGCTGCCATGGGGATACCTGCTTTAATGGCGGCCTGGCGTCCCGGATTCTGTCCGTATCCCAGGGGGAGCACCTGGCCCATCATGACTTCCTGCACATCTTTTTTCTCAATACCGGCCCGTGAAACCGCTTCTTCTATCGCAAAGGCGCCCAGGTCTGTTGCACCTGTTTCTGAAAGACTTCCCATGAATCCACCCAGGGGTGTCCTTACGGCGCTGACAATTACCGCGTCTCTATCCTTTAGCATAGTTTTCCTCCGTTGTCTCTTTGTGGCATATATATGGTGTGATACCTGCCTGTACAAGCAGATTTTTGATTTTTTATACTCTTCTCTTGGCCGGCCACAAAACCCCTCTTTGGAATTTAAAAAGTTTACATAATAACTAGTTAGTATTTATATAAAAGGTGCTTTTAATTT
>CAZPEK010000330.1:0-1929 GCA_964585555.1 uncultured Leptospirales bacterium
TCAAAACCCTCAGCGCGGAAGCGCTTGCGGCAGTAGAGCCCTTTCACTATATGAAGTATTAGTTATCACTGCTGCGAGTCCCGCAGAGAGGAGAAGGCGCGAAAGCGCTTTCGCGCCTTCTCCTCTCTGCGGGTGCCTTTTTTATTTAGCCAGTGAAGGCAGCCAGAGAGCTATTTGCGGAAAGGGAATCAGAAGCAGGGTGCCTACGATAAGGGCAAACAGCAGAGGCAGCACCCCTTTAAAAATAACATTAAGGGGAACATCACGGGCCACGCCGCTTACCACGTAGACATTCACTCCGACCGGGGGCGTAATAACACCAATCTGCGTCACCAGTACAATAATAACACCGAACCAGAGGGGATCAAAGCCGAGTTTTACCACAACAGGATAAAATATTGGTATGGTTAGCATTATCAGGGCCAGTGAATCAATAAAGCATCCCCCGATCAGGTAGACCATTATAATCAGGGTAATAATTACCGCCGGGGCAAGATCAAAGCCTGAAATCCAGTTGGCGATATCAAAGGGAATGCGTGAGACGGCAAGAAAGTGACCGAATATGGTGGCCCCGGCAACAATGACCAGGATCATACAGGTAATTCGTGTTGTTTCAAACACCGAGGTAACAAGACCGTCCCAGGAAATATTTCCCTGGATCATGGCGACTGCCAGGGTACCGAAGGCTCCAATAGCCCCTGCCTCAGTTGGCGTGAAGATTCCGCCGAAGAGCCCCCCCATGACAAAGAAAAAAATCACCAGGGTTTCAATGACTCCAAGGAGAGACTTAAAGCGCTCGCGCCACGAGAACTTTGGTCCCGGAGGGCCGAGTTCAGGTTTGAGGCTGGTCCAGATAAGAATCGTAATGACAAAAAGGGTTGTCAGCAGTACACCCGGCAGCAGTCCCGCCATGAAAAGCTTGCCGATTGACTGCTCGGTAAGAATTCCATAGACAATAAATATGACGCTCGGGGGTATCAGAATACCGAGACTTCCTCCAGCGGCAACAACACCGGTTGCCAGGCCGGGTTTATAGTTATAACGCTTCATCTCAGGAAGGGTTGCCGCGGCCATGGTGGCGGCTGTCGCGTTGGTAGATCCGCAGATTGCCGCAAAGGCGCTGCAGGCCCCGATAGTTGCAATGGCGAGTCCACCGGGCCAGTGCCCGATGAAGCGGTAGGCTGCATCAAAGAGCCGTGAGCTTATCCCTGAATGAAAAGAAAGCTGTCCCATGAGCACAAAAAGGGGAATTACCGTCAGGTTATATGAACCGAAGACATTAAAGAAATCCTTGGCAACCAGGTTCAGTGACGCGTCATAGGAGACAATGGCGCCAAATCCGAAAAAGCCGATAATGGCCATAATAAAGCCGATGGGCATCCTAGAAAATATCAGGACAAAAAGGGCGATTATACCAATTAGACCGATTGCTGTTGGGCTCATTCTATTACCGCTCCCCTGAGTGTCCGCGTCACCTCAACCAGTAGAACCAGGCAGAGGAGTATGCAGCCCGCGGCAATGCCCATGACAAAGGGCCATGTAGGAACCTGGAGGGTGAGAGAAACCTCGCCGGTATTTTTCAAGCCCAGGGCGTAAAGGATTGACTGCCAGGCTGCAAGGGAAAAAAAGATCATTGCCGCCAGGTTATTAAAAACCGTCACTATATTTTTGGCTTTTTCTGAAAACTTCTGCACCAGGAAATCAACAGCAATATGCCCCTTCTCCATCGATGTATAGCCGAGGGCGAAGGATATGGCAAGGGCCCCGAGAAGACCGACGACCTCGTAAGTTCCCGGTATCGGTATCCTGAAAAATCTCAGGATAACATCAAGTACCGTGAGAAGCATCATCAGCATCACGGCAATGGCTGAAACCCAGTTGGCCTTTTCGGCAAGGCCCAGAATTATCTTTTCAATACGGATCATATTT
>CAZPEK010000330.1:2029-4573 GCA_964585555.1 uncultured Leptospirales bacterium
TTCATTACCTTAACAATACTATTTGCTGAATCCGGCAATAAGTTTTTTCAATTCGGCAACAGCTTTTTTACCGTCGGTGCCTTTCTTCTTTGCTTCGGCGATATAGCCGTTAATGACCGGCTCAACAGCTTTTACCCATCGGGCACTCTCTTCTTTTGAAAGAGCCAGAATCTGGTTCTTCAGCTGGAGGGTATATTTTTTACCTTCAATATCAGCCTTGTCCCATGTGCTGCCGTGAACAGCAACCCATTCGCTGCTGACATCGGTAAAAATCTTTTTAACATTCTCAGGAAGGGCTTCCCACTTTGCCTTGTTCATGACAACAAACATTGAAGTGGTATAGCCGATGTCTCGGCAGTCAGTAGAATACTTCACTACTTCAGCCTGGCGCCATCCCTTAAGGGTTTCAATGGGGGCGAAGGTTCCTTCTACAACACCCTTCTGAAGGGCTTCGTAGGTGGCACCCTGGGACATCGCAACGGGAATTCCCTTAAGGGCGCTGACAACCTTGGCACTCAGTCCGGTTGAACGAATTTTAAGGCCCTTGACATCGGCAAGAGTCTTCACTGCCTTCTTGGTATGAAGGAGTCCGGGACCATGGGCATGGATATAGAGAACCTTTACATCTTTCAGTTCTTCGGGCTTCATGAGTTTAAAAAATTCATTAACTGTTTTTGTGGCAACCATTCCGCTCGGGTATCCCAGGGGAAGGTCAGCTGCTTCCATAACCGGAAATCTGCCCCGGGTATAGGCGAAACATGACATGCCGATATCAGAGATGCCTTTAACAACTCCGTCATAGGTCTCATTTGCCTTGGTCAGGGTTCCGCCGGGAAATACATTTATCTTAACGGCCCCGTTGGTTCTTTTTTCAATCTCTTTGGCCCAGTCCATTCCAGCCTTACACTGGGCATGTGTGGGGGGAAAGAAAATACTGTATGAGAGTTCAACAACTCCCTTATCAGATTTCCCACAGGAAAGAGTAAAGGACAGCATAACTGCAAAAATCACAAGAATAGATGAAAAACGTTTCATATCCCAATACCTCTGTTAATACGTTTATTTGATAACAAGCTGACTTAAAGCAGAATTCATTCAGTGAGAGCGATTCTTCCCGGGAGAAACTTTAAAACCACCGGAAGATACTTATGAACCCCTGCAATACTTACAGCGGAAAGGTCTTATACATCAGAATTCATGATAAAATCAAGTAAAATTAAAGTCGACATGAAAAATTATAAAGAGATTTCTGAAAAGGAAGTTAACTTCCCCCCCATATAAAAAAAAAAGAGCATCCTGAACCATCGCCAGCTTTAAAAAAACATGAGCCACCGTCAGTGCAAAAAAAACCATGAACCCTCGCCAATATTTTTAAAAAGCGAGGAACGAATCCTCGCCTTTCAAAAATATTGCCGCTGGTTGACATTCACGCCATCAATGAATTCACCTGAACTTTTTACTTTCTACTTGACCCTTGCAACTTTTCATTTTATTAAGAACCATTACCTGACATGCTTCATCTGCCAATAGAATAAAGAAACACTGTAAACCGGGGAGGAAGAACCGATGATACTACGAGTAGACCATATGGCCATTGCAGTAAAAGACTATGAAAAGGCCCGGGACTTTTTTGTACGAATCCTCGGAGCGGTTCCGGGAAGCGCTGCTGACGACAACAATCACATGATGTACCGGTGGGAAAACATCGCCCTGGGCGACCTGTCCCGCCTTGAGCTTTTGACCCCCACGGGAGAAAACAGTTTTCTCGACGGCTTTCTCAGGGAAAAGGAAGGAGGGGTCCATCACATCACCCTTCAGACCTCTGACATAGAAGAGACAAAGGACCTCCTTGAGCGTGAGGGGATTCCCTTTTTCGGATACATGGCTTACAGTGACGCCTGGAAGGAACTCTTTATTCATCCGAAGCATGCCTTTGGTGTACTGATACAGATTGCCGAGTTTCGCGCCGATGACTGGATATCCAATGAGATGAAACTTACTGGGGGGAAAAGCTTTGAACTGAAAGATGACGGAGAGAAGCTGATTCTTAAGGTTTCCCATGACGGGGGCGGCGTGGTGACTTCCCGCCTTTCGAAAGAAGAGGCGAAACGCCTCAGGGATGAGCTTGATAAGTTGCTGTAATTACTGCAAGCGTGCATGTTTTTTGAAGGCGCGAAAGCGCTTTATAACGAGACATGACCAAAATATGTTGAAAGGCGAGGAACGAATCCTCGCCTTTCAACATATTGGGGCTGGTTGACATTCACGCCATCAACGAATTCACTAAACTTTTTACTTGCAACTTGCTACTTTCAACTTTTATGCTAGTACTTCTTACGTTCCTTGTCGTGGTTCAGACGGTTCATGATGAAAAGGGCGAGAAAGGCGCCCAGAAATCCCGCAATGATGTTAAAGCCCGCGCCTTCAGCAAGGAACTTCAGTACCTGAACAGAGATATCATAAAAAAGCCGGTCAAGGAGAAAACCGCCGATCAGGGCCCCAATGACACCAACAACAAATCCGCCAATGTATCCACCGAAAAGC
>CAZPEK010000331.1:0-1141 GCA_964585555.1 uncultured Leptospirales bacterium
ACAATTTATCAATATTTACATCTTCATTTTCTCGATAAATCTCAAGTATAGAATTAAATATTTTCTGAGCTGCAAGGTCATTGAAATCATCAGCACTGAAGTCAAATACCGCCTTTTTAATTAATTCGGTATAATTGCACAGAAGTATAATCAATTCCTGGTTGCATTTAGTAATAAAATCTTCTTCTTCCCTGCCCTTCTCCTGATAATCGCGAAAAAGCCTTTGAGAGCCTTTTTTCATAAATCGGGCATAATCCGCTCTAAGGTTTCGTTCTTCTATTTTCAGATCCCTGCCGATTTGTCGAAGATATATGTCTTTTTCTGACTCGAGAGGGATTGACTGAAGAACCTGAAAAAGAGAATTCAGCAAAACCGGAAGAGCAGTCGTATTTCTATCAGCAAGAATTCTACTTATCCTGAAATCAACCGGTTTCAGCGCCTGATCCACCACTGCCATGAATTCTCTCGGCCCTTTTTCAAGAATAAAATCAAAGGGATCTTTCTCCGGAAGGGCTGCAACTTTAATATCTACGCTTATATCCTCCGAGACTTCCAGACTTTTAAGGGCTGCTTTCATGCCTGCAGAATCGGCATCAAAAAGCAGTATTATTTCGCTGCAGAGACGGGAGAGAAATGTAATCTGATCGTCCGTTAATGCTGTTCCAAGTGGAGCAACAACATTTTTTATTCCTGCCTGGCTGCACCCTATAACATCAAGATATCCTTCTACAATAATTACACGATCAAGTTCACGAATTTCATTTATAGCATGATACATGCCGTAAAGATTCTGTCTTTTTTTGAATAATTCAGATTCAGGGGAGTTAAGATATTTCGGTGTTTCGTCACCCGTGGCTCTCCCTCCAAAGGCGATAACTTTACCGTTTTTGTCTTTAATAGGGAAGATTATTCTTTTCCGAAAACGGTCATAGTAGCTTCCCGGCCGTTTTTTAGACTCCCCGATTAATCCTACCTGCTCAGCAAGCTTAAGATTTATATTCTTTCTGGAAAGGCTGGAAGTCAGAAAGTTCCATGACTCAGGAGCGTAGCCGACATCAAATTCCTTAATACTCTCTTCAGTAAGGCCCCGATCCATAATATATTTTTTGCCCGGTTTCCCTTGATCAGATTCAATATAGCT
>CAZPEK010000331.1:1155-4565 GCA_964585555.1 uncultured Leptospirales bacterium
GACGCATGGAATAATCATTGATTCGCACCATGTTTTCAGTTATAGAGTGGTCTTTATTGCCTTTTTCAGGGGAAACTTCCACTCCTATCAGGTCACCGATAAACTTGACGCTTTCAGGAAAATCAAGTCGTTCTATTTTAGAAATAAAGGTGAATACATTCCCGCCTTCTTTGCATCCAAAGCAATAAAAAATCTGTTTATCCGGTGAAACGGTAAATGAAGGGGTCTTTTCTTTATGAAAAGGACAGAGTCCGAGATAATTTTTCCCTTTTTTCTTGAGGGTTGGGACATAGCGTTTCACGACATCTTCTATAAGACACCTGTCTCTTACCAGATCTATCGTTTCTTTTGGTATATACAATAGCCGCTAAACCTGTTTTAATGGTGATATTAAGATCGGTGGATTTTGCAGAGACGAACCTTCTTACATATATATAATAAATAATTACAACGATGTCAACTCGATAGATAGTAATTTTTAAATAATTAAATAAAAATACCCCTTATATTAAATATAAATATTTATTCCTTAAACTGCTTTAAGTGTAAAAAACGCTAAAAAAAATTACTGTTTTATTATTATTTTTAAAAGAACTTATTCTTGACAACCTTAACATACAAATAATGATGAATCAGTCAAGCTGTATGACCGATAAATCTAATATATTGAACATTTTCTGCAAAAGTCAGTTTCACTGACAATATACATTAACATGGAGAGCAACTATGAAGCGGACTTACTTTCTTGTGGTTATACTTGGGCTTTTTCTCATTTTTACAAATTACGACTCACTAAAAGATAATTTTTCAAAAGTAACACTTAAAAACCCTGTACAACCAGCCCTGGCGGAGACTGCTGAACCGGTTGAAACAACGGTTACTCATAGTTTTCCTGAATTTTATCGGGGTATCTATTTAAATGTGGCCTCGGCTCGCAACATGGAAAAACTTAAAAAATTTGTTTCCGATGCGAAAAAGTCAAACATTAACGCCTTTGTTCTCGATGCTCAAAGTTCACGGTACCAAAAATGTATCGTTCCTTCTGAGAATGTAAAGTATCTTATCGATAACCAGATTCATCCCATTGCCCGAGTTGTTGTTTTTCCCGATGGACTTAAATATTTTCCAGTTTCAGAAAAACTTCTGAAACAAAAATTAATTATAGCAGAAAGCGCCTGTCTCGCCGGCTTTAAGGAGATTCAGTTTGATTATATCCGCTTTAATGATTCCAGTCGCAATCGGCACCTTTCCCTTAAAAAAAGATATGCTTTTATTGAAGGATTTTTAGGAAGGGCACGGAAGTATCTTAAAAAATATAATGTTAAAATTGCTGCAGATATCTTTGGACGAATCCCACTGAACAAAAGAGACCTTATAGGTCAAAGAATGGAAGGACTTGATAAGGTTGTAGATGTCGTATGCCCCATGGCCTATCCTTCTCATTATACCTTGAGCAGGAAGCTGCAGCATAATCCCTATAAAACAGTATACATAACCTCAAAACGGGCTAATGACCGGACTCAAAATGCAGAAATTGTCACTTATATTCAGGCTTTTAAAATGAAGCTGGGCCCCAACTCATACCCCCATTATATCAGCCAGCAGATTAAAGCTGTTCATGATTCGGGAGTCCGGGGATTTATCTTCTGGAATGCCCGACAGGATTACACTATTCCTTTTCAGGTGGCTAAAAAGTACTATGAAAAAGCCGGAAAAATTTCCCGAGGGGAAAGAAAAATCCAGAAAGATCCAATATAGTATAACGGGGGCTGAGTCAATCAGCCCCTTACTGTTTCTCTATATCTTCAGAGTAAATCGCCCTGCCTGATTTTCCGTTTGTTACCGTAACTTTGAGTATCTTTTTTTCCGGTATCTTAAAATAGTAAAATGAAGGTTTTGGCTGCTTTACATTATTAACTTTTCTGTAAACTCCTCTTTTAGTATCAAGCACCCACTTTTCGATCAAAAAAAGATGTCGGGCCGCGGGAAGTTTTGTTTCAAAAGTTTTTTCCTGAGATTCAAGGCCCGTACTTGTGCGTCCTGATTCTATTTTATTTATATAAATCCGGTAGTAGCACCTGTTGTCTTCCGAGGGATTTTTAATTTCATTATTGTATATAACTATTTTCAGGTTATATTTATCAGGTATCTTGTCCAGATCGTCATGTTTGATGTTGGAGCCGGTGCACCCGGTAAGGAAAATAAATATCAGCAAAAATAATGTTCGTCCCATTAGCGTACCTCAGTAATGTGAATGGTATATGGTGAGTTGTAATTTTCCCGTAAGGGGGTTACTATAATATAGCCTTTTTTGTCAATGGTTTCCAGAATTTCCTTTTCTTCATCACCGGATACCTTCTTCGACTTTAATGTATAGCCCATGGGATCCGTGATCTCAATTTTTATTTCTCCCTGTGCGACACCTTTCACAAGAAATTTAAATCTGCTTCTCCGATCATTATTTGTTTTAACAAGGAAAAAATCTTTATCATCACGGGTCGAAATATATCCGGTTGCCATATCCCCACTGACGATGGATGCATCTTCAATACGATTATTCGGTTCTATTTCCATATTTTTGTAGTTCTTCATATTCTCAATAAAAAGAGTGTAGTTTTCGGTTCCCTCTTTGGCGGCTTTTTTCCAGTATACGCCGCAGTAGAAGGGAGAGGCAATATGCAGGTCTGGATAAATTTCCATGCCGTCACCGCTTATGTTGTCAATTCGAAGGACTTCCTTTTTATCCTTATTCAGTATTCTAAGATAGACTTCACCCTGCCGGGACTCATTCGATACTTCGATACGGTAGAGGCTGGTAACATCTTTTTTGTCATACTTAAAAAAATCCACATCTCCTTCCCGGTTAACAGACCCCTTGACGGTTGAATCGATAATGCCTCCTGCCAACTCTACTGAATCATTGGGCTCCAGTTCTGTCGATGGATCATAAGGCACTCCGGAAACTTTAAGGGTGTAAGGAAGTTCTGAAGATGACTGGAAAGTTTTAGTCGAAACCAGCAAATAGTATTTCCCCGGTTCTTTTAAACCTATGCCACTCAAGGTTTCAGGAAATCCCGCAGGGTTCTGATCAATTGCAGCGATAAGATTCATTGACGAATCATAGAGCTCAAGAAAGCTGTTAATGCCATTGACCTCTGTGAGCCGAATATCAATTACCAGGGGAGTTGTTAAGAATTCAGGAGTAGTCAGAACAAACCAGTCTTCCTCTCTCAGGGGATTATCGCCGTTTTTCTTTTTGCGGTTATAGGCGGGAGAAAAATACCCGCTTATTTCTCGATCAAAGGATATTTCTGTCGCTTCAGTGTGAAAATCATTTGGTTCAATTTCTTCATCTATAAAATCCCGTATACTCAACATCAGGTTGTAGGGTACTTTTATGTTTGATCGTT
>CAZPEK010000332.1:0-4534 GCA_964585555.1 uncultured Leptospirales bacterium
GTAGAGGCGTCTGCAGACTGGGTGCTTACTATTTTAAACTGGCACGCAGGATTTATTATGACCGAGTTATGGGTATTAACTGCAATCGGTGTGCTTATTGGCGGACAGATAGGTCCCTATGTGTCACGATTTATTCCTGATCGCATCGTCAAGTTCATCTTTTCAATCGCAATTATGATTATAGCAGTGTTTTATATTTACACCGGTATAAAATGGCTGATTTCTGAATCTTAGAAAATAAATTTGTAAAAAGAACAGAAACAATGAAAATATTAGAAAAAATAAATTTTCTTAAAAAAAAGAGCAGTGAAACCGGCTCCAGTCTGAAAAAGAGAATGATTTTTTACTTCCTTCTCATTGCTATTGCAAACATTTTTGTTGCAGGTGAATTTCTCTTTGAGATAAAAAAAAGTGATTACCGGCAGAAAGTCGCCTATGAAGTTGAACTGATTAAACAGGGGAAAGAACCGGTCACCCACATTTATAAAATATTTGATAACCTTTCCCGAAAATTCGTTATTATGATTCTTATCCTGATTATTGTTTCAGCTGTTGTGTTGTTCATGTTTGTCTGGCAGATTGCATCGCCGATACAGTATATGATAGATCAGGCGGAGAAAATGGCCGATGGCAATCTGAGTATCAGAATTGAAATTAAAAAGGAAGATGAAATCGCGATCCTGGGAAGACTCATTAATGATTTATCGATAAACCTTCAGGAAGTTCTTGCCCAGCTTGAAAGAATCGTCTTTGAAGAACGGACAATTCTGGACACCTTTAATGATGACATGGAAGAACGGCCGATTAAGCTCTCAACAGTAAAAACCCATATACAGTCTCTTGAGAGTACGGTTAGAAAACTTGAAATGCTGAAGGATGCCTTTATCCTGTATACAATTGAAAGTCTGAAGACTCATACAGATGAAAACGGCAGCAGGTAATTTTAACAATGAACATCCCATTGGAAAATATTCTTCTGATTCCTATCGGAATGATAATTGCTTCTTTTGCGTCTTTAATCGGAATTGGAGGCGGTCTGCTCTGGGCTCCCTACTTTATTCTTTTCAAGGGATTTGATCCTCAGATGGCAGTGATGTTTTCTTTTTTTGTACAGTTTGTAGGAATGGGATCTGCTGCTTTTTCAAATATTCGGCAAAAAACGATTCTCTGGGGAATGGTGATCCGTCTTATGCCGGTAATACTTGTCGGTGTGGTGCTGGGATCATTTTTAAATCAGCGGGTCGCCAATGCAGGTGTCCTGGAGGGAATACTTGGCGCTGTCAGCATTATGGTTTCAATATTTTTTGCGTCACAAACCGAAAAGTATGATGCTAACCTGAAGGTGAACATTTCGGTAAAACCGCCGGTATGGTTTCAGGGCCAGTCCCTTTTTTTTGGATCCTTGTCGGGGTTTCTTTCTATCGGTATTGGTGATTTTTTGATTCCTTTGATGAGAAGCAGGCTGAAAGTTCCCATGCGGTATGCCATCGGCACGAATCTTTTTTTGAATTTTTCTCTCGCATTTATAGGATCTTTGTTTCATCTTGCTTTTTCAGAACATTCCTTTACCGTGGATATGATCCAGGTTCTGGCTTTCAGCTGGGTGGGCGTTGCCCTGGGCGGGCAGCTTGGCCCAAAGCTTCTTAATGTTATTGATGACAGCCGGATAAAAGAAATCTTTATTTTTGCAATGCTGATGATTGGTATTCATTTGATTTATCAGTCATTGTAAACCGGCTGATTAAAGGGGAAATAGGGGTTACTTTTTTTAAAATTACAGGTATTTGATTTGACAACTTTTAAGGGTTCCCTTAATTAATAGTTTTGATATGAATTCATTACAGAGAAAAGACCTTTTAGATATTGAATCCCTCTCGACAGACGAGATCCAGCTTATATGTAATTCGGCACGATTTTTTAAAGATGTATTTACCCGTAGCGTAAAAAGTGTGCCGGTTCTTCGCGGGAAAACAGTCTGTACTCTTTTTTTTGAGCCATCAACAAGAACCCGCCTTAGTTTTGATCTTGCGGCAAAGAGACTCAGTGCCGACTTGATCAATGTAAATGTATCGACATCGAGCGTTGTCAAGGGGGAATCGCTCATTGATACGGTTCACACCCTCGAGGCCATGAAGGCTGATTATATTGTAATGCGGCATGCGGCGTCTCTGGCGCCGCATTTTTTATCTCAAAATATTGAATCTTCGGTGATCAATGCGGGTGACGGGTTTCATGCCCATCCGACCCAGGCTCTTCTTGATACCTATTCTATTCTTGAGAAAAAGGGAAGCCTTGAGGGGCTGCATATCGGTATTGTGGGAGATATTCAGCACAGCCGTGTTGCCCGGTCGGACATTGAAATATTTAAACGCCTCGGGGCTGAGGTAACAATTTGTGGCCCACCATCACTGGTGCCTGATGAGTTTGAAACCTATGATGTTAATATAACCTATAACCTCGATGAGCTCCTTCCGAAACTGGATGTGATAAATATGCTTCGCATTCAGAGAGAAAGGCAAAAAGGGGGATTCTTCCCTTCCATCCGAGAATATCATCGTCAGTTTGCCCTGACAGCAGAGCGGCTCGAAAAATGTAATCCCGATATTATAATTATGCACCCTGGTCCTGTTAACAGGGGTGTCGAACTGTCAAACGAAGTTGCAGAAAGTCCGAATCTTATTATGAATGAGCAGGTTACCAATGGTGTTGCTGTACGCATGGCAATTTTTTATCTTCTTGCCGGGGGGGCCCCGCTGGAAGAGATGAGTGATGAGACATGAAAATAATAGTAAAAAATGGGCGAGTTATTGATCCATCATCAGGTATTGATGCATCTCTTGATGTGACAATATTAGACGATAGAATCGGCGAAATAGCCCCGAATATTCCCGTTGAAGACGGGGCGGGGGTAATAGATGCATCAGGCTGCCTTGTATTGCCGGGACTGATTGATATGCATGTCCACTTTCGTGAGCCTGGACGTGAAGATGTCGAGACTATCATTGGTGGGTCAAAGGTCGCTGCAAAAAGCGGTTATACGTCTGTCTGTACCATGCCGAATACAACCCCGGTTATCGATAATCAGGGACTGGTTCGTTTTATAAAGCTTCTGGCTGAAAAGGGACCGATTAACGTTTTTCCTGCCGCCTCTATCACCCAGGGTTCAAAGGGCGAAGAGCTTGCTGAAATGGGTGAACTTCTCAACGCTGGTGCGGTTGCATTTACCGATGACGGGCTTCCGGTAATGAGTGCTGTTATTATGCGCAGGGCTCTTGAATATGCTCGAATGTTTGATGTGCCGCTTTTGACTCACTCAGAAGACCTCGAGCTGACAGATAACGGTCTCATGAATGAAGGCATCAATGCAACCCGTCTTGGTATGAAGGGAATTCCCCGTGAAGCCGAAGAAGTCATGATCGCCAGGGATATTCTTCTGACGCGGCTGGCAAAGGGGAAAATGCATATCTGTCATATTTCTTCAGCAGGTTCTGTTGAGCTTCTTCGGTGGGCCAAGGACCAGGGTATTAACGTAACGGGAGAAACAGCTCCTCATTACTTTTCACTCAATGATGATGCTGTGGCTGAGCATATGGCCATGGCTAAAATGAAGCCTCCCCTTCGTACAGAAAAAGACCGCCTTGCAATGATTGAAGGGCTCAGGGAAGGTATCATCGATGTAATCGCAACTGATCATGCCCCCCATTCAAGAAATGAAAAAATGCAGGAAATGGAGTATGCCCCCTTCGGGATTATTGGCCTGGAGACTGCAGTACCCCTGATTATTACTGACCTGGTTAAAAAATATAATTTTTCCTACCTTGAGGCCTTTGAAAAGGTAACGGTAAATCCGGCGAAAATTTTAAAAATTGACCGGGGTACCCTGGAAAAGGGAAAACCTGCTGATATTGTTGTCATTGATCCTGAACGGAAGGTCACTATTGATGAAGATTTTTTGCTGTCACACTGTAAAAATACTCCCTTCATCGGTCAGGAACTCTATGGTTCTGTTGAATATACTTTCTGCAATGGTAATATAGTCTACTCGCGAAGCTGATTCTGTAAAAAATTTTTTATCAGGGAGCCGTTGTAAACTTCCTTTCTGGCTCCCTGAAAAGACCCTTCTGTGTCTTTTTCAGCCTGATTTCTGGTTTCCAGGTTAATTGTTGATCATAATGTATTTATTGTTGATTAATATTTCCTTTAAGGTATAATTTTTTTAATTTATTGACAATAATGTTTTTGAATTTCAGAATGTTATTAAATACTAATATTGTGAGATGTAAATGATTAATACAGTTACCATAACGACCGGTATAGCATTTTTTATGATTCTCCTTATGGGGGCGGCTCTTTTTATAGGTCAGCTCAGGGGAAAAAAAGACCAGGATGAGACCTGTATAATTGCAGATACGGGTCACGAAGAGCCCCACACCTGTGGACTCTGTAATCATTTTGGTACTGGCGGGTGTTCTCTTCATGACCGGTAGAGGGCTTTCTGGTGTTCTGATGAGAAGGTTTCAGGTTTTTGTTTCTC
>CAZPEK010000333.1:0-4532 GCA_964585555.1 uncultured Leptospirales bacterium
ATGATCGATGATCCGCTCAATATAAATCATAATACCGGTAGGCAGAAGATATAATGAGAGCATCTCTACGTAGCTCCAGAGAAGGGGGGCGTCGATGATCAATTGTTTTATGTCTGACCCTGCTCTCGATATAAAAAATGTTCCCGCAAATATCGAGAAAATTCCAAGGGAAAAATACCCGATGCGGGTATCTCTTTCAATATCTCTTAGAGATAGAAAAGAGAGGAAAAATCCCATGAAGAAAAAGATGCAGCCCAGGACAAAATGATCAAGATTGCTGATTATAATATTTTTAATAAGATATGCTTCCGGCCCCATTTTGACTGGCCCGAAAATACCGGTTTTCAAATGATTGGAGAAAATTCTAAAATATAAATATTCTCCCCGGGAGCCTTCAGGGATTTCTATGATGTGCCAGGGCCATCCGAGAAATTTATCTTTATCGGTGGAAATATCCGGATTCCCAAAATGGTAGATGAGCTTCTGCTGTGTATAGACTTCAAAAACTTCCAGTACGACTTGAAGATATAAATGATTGCTGCCGACAGGCACTGCCGGGAGCCTGGTTTTCAGCCATACCACCTGTTTGCCTTTGCCCCCCGGTATTTCTGAAGGTGATTTCAGGGGTTCCCAGGATGAAGAATCTTTTTGTGTAGTGATCCACTCGGGAATACCCGCGACTGTTGCAGGGGAGTCTCCCCATCTATACTCCCAGTTGTCAGTAAGGGATATCGGTTTAATTTTTTCTGCTGAAGAGAAAGAGGTCTCAGTTTTTATAATATTGATTATCAGGGCCGCAGACAAAGCAACTGTCAGCAGTGCCGTGCCAGTATACCCGAGCCGTTTTTTTTTCAGGAACATTGTCTTTCTGCTTTTCCTCTTACGTCTCTTGATAAGGGAATTTTCTTTTATATCCCCCGTCTTTTGAGTAGCCGAATTCTGACATGCCGTGGCCCTGTACACCATCAAGTTCTACGGAGCAGGCTGCCTCGCATATTTCAAAGCGTCTTTCCTGGGTAAACCATGAATGCTCCACCGGGGAACGCGTTACTTTCATAGTCATTACAGGGCCTCCCTCGGCCTGAAAGCTGGTGGTAAATTCACCGGGAATAGTTCCTTCCTCTCCCAGTTCTGTCATGTCTGAGGCCTTCACAATAGGAATCACTGAATCAGGGCCTCCTATCCAGCCGGTGACGAGATGTTTGAAGTTAATGCCGTAATTGACGGTTGTGTAAACACAGTACCGGTATTTTTTATTGTTTATCACAATATCATTCTCAAAGGAGAGAATGTTCCAGATGTAGCGGTTAATATATGTCCAGTTTCGTTTTCCCCATGAATGGTCCCGAATGCTTAACATGTCAAGAGCACGTTCTGCACAGTCGAGTTGTATCTTTCCCTTGAGCCGGCCTCCCTGTTCGATGCGGCACTGGTTTTCTGACCTGAGGCGATCAAAGTATTCCCGTGACCAGGGCATTTCGGCCATGGACCGGGCAAAGGTCATGGCGTTCATGTGTATCCCCGAATGATAGAGCTCGGAGACCGGTTCATACGTGAGGTCGAGACTGCAGTTTTTAATTCCCGGTTCAAGGGGACCTTCGTACTGAATGCGCCATGTACCCTTGTGCGGGTCGAGGCAGGTATAGGTGAGGCCCCCTGCCTTGATGAAGGTATCCCTTTCAGGAGAAAGGTCAAGAAGGTCAACAGGGATGCTGTATTTTTTTTCATCAAGGGCCATCCAGAGCCATACCTCTGCCTGGCGGCCGCCGTTTCTAAAGCCGAGACGGGTCATGAAAAGGTTTCCCTTCTTGTCGCTTCCCTCAAAGACAAAGGAATCATTGTAGTCTTCTTCATCTTTTTTTTCCGGTACGGGAACCCGTTTGTTAATGTACTCAAGGCTTCGCCGGTTCTCCTCGAGCTGACTTCCGAGACGTATCATCAGCCAGGCGAATAAATTTTTTATCCTGATGCCTCCCCGTGGCTTCAGGTCAGTCTTAAAAGGTCTGGTAAAGGCAAAAATAAATATAAACACTATGATTGCTGCGGCGAAGTAGAGATACATGAGAGACTCCTTCAGCTTGATGACTGGTATGTTTTGAGGTTTTCATGTTTAGCACTTTATGTCAATAAATTAACTTCCTTACTCCCTGTCTTGAAACTGGAGGGGAAAGAATGTTGTGTTCCGAAAAAGTCTTGCATGGCAGGTCAGGATAATCGATAGTAACTTCTCAGACTTGAGAAGGGACGGGGATGCGATGAATAAAAAAAATGATCTGATTAAAAAAGCCGCCAGGTACCGCTGGTATATTTTCTGGCTTCTCGCGGCGGGGTACATACTTGTTTATTTTCACCGCCAGTGTACCGCGGTGCTCGCCGTTGATATGATGAAAGACCTGAAAGCCGATGGAAGCGTTATGGGACTTTTCGGCGCCCTTTACTTCTATCCCTACGCGGTGATGCAGCTTCCTGCGGGGCTTCTCTCTGATTCATGGGGCCCCCGAAAAACCATCACCTTCTTTTTTCTCATCGCGGTTTTCGGCTCCGCTCTTCTCGGGTTTGCTGACACGGTGCCGACGGCCCTTGCGGGAAGACTGATGGTGGGCATTGGTGTGGCCATGCTTTTCGTCCCCACCCTGAAGGTGCTGGCAGAATGGTTTCGTCCCGGTGAGTTCGCGATGATGATGGGGATTCTTATGGCCATGGGGGGCATCGGCTCGATGTCATCAACGGCCCCCCTGGCATACCTGAGCAGTATAACGGGATGGCGCAACTCTTTTCTTATTGTCGGGGCTTTTACCCTTCTCTTGTCGGGCCTGGTCTGGCTGATTGTCCGGGACCGCCCCGGCGACATGGGGTATCCTTCGTTTGTTGTAAATGGTGAAGGAAGTGTAAAAAAAATCTCCCTCGCCCGGGGCTTGAAAACTGTGGTGACCTCTTTCAGGTTCTGGATACTGGGGACCTGGTTTTTCTTTACCCTTGCGGTCTTTTTTTCTTTTGGAGGGCTCTGGGGCGGCCCCTACCTGATGCATGTCTACGGGGTGGCAAAGGAAGAGGCGGGACGTATACTTTCAATGCTTGCCATCGGTATGATTGTCGGAAGCCCCCTTCTGAGTATTCTTTCAAACCGGGTATTTAAAAGCAGAAAAAAGATTATTATTGCAGCCAGTATTGTTAATCTTTTTCTGAGCGGTCTTCTCGCCTTCAGTACCGGAAGTCTGTCTATTGCAGCGCTCTATGTCCTCTGCTTTTTTATGGGAATATTTACCAGCGCCGTTGTGGTCATCGCCTTTACTTCCAACAAAGAACTTTTCCCGGTGCATATGGCGGGAACCAGTACGGGACTGATAAACCTGTTTCCCTTTGCGGGAGGGGCGGTCTTTCAGCAGGTCCTTGGATGGATTCTCGATAATCATAAATCGGAAAGGGGTTTTTCTCTCCAGGGATATGAGCAGGCTTTTCTCGTGTTGTTTCTCTGTGCCTCTATTGCCCTTGCAGCCAGTTTTTTTATTAAAGAGACCTTTCCCCGTGAAGCAGGGGGGGGATAAAATTTTTTCTGCCCCATGCCCTGAAAAAAGGATGCAATTTCAGAAAAAGGGGATTATACTGCTGTAATGAAATCTGAACAGGGGAGTGCATCGGCTTGTACTCAACGAAGTTAAAAACCCAGACACAGGCTCGACTTTTCATCGGGATAATAATTCTTTTGATTATTATCATTACCGGTACTTCCCTTGTTTTTAATGTCCAGAACAGCCATGAGCAGGCTGAGAAAACCGCTCTTGAGAGCGGGCGTTCCCTTTTTATGGAAATTGTATCAATCCGTAAATGGAATGCCAGGCATAATGGTGTCTATGTAATTCTTGATGATACGATAAAGCCGAATCCCTACCTTGTTGATCCCCAGAGAGACCTGGTGACCACCGGGGGCTTGAAGCTGACCAAGATTAATCCCGCCTTTATGACCCGGCTGGTGTCGGATATACTGAGAAAAGAAAGATCTGTTGAATTTCATATGACCAGTCTCAAACCCCTTAATCCCTATAACATTCCCGATGCCTGGGAAAAAGAGGCCCTGAAACAGTTCGATGATGGAATTCTTGAAGTTAGCCGTGTAATCAAAGGTAAGCGCAGTCTCTTCAGGTACATGGCCCCCCTTATTGTGGAAAAGCCCTGCCTGATGTGTCACGCAAAGCAGGGGTATAAACTGGGAGAAATCCGCGGGGGTATCAGTGTAACCTTTCCCTTTGGGGCCTATGAAGAGTCTATTGCCAAGTCAAAGAAGTGGCTTTATCTTTTTCATATTCTTTTTATATTTTTCGGTGTTGGTTTTACCATCATACTCGGAGCCCTTCTTATATCGAGTATCAAAAAGTTGAAGGGAGCGACCAGTGAAATTAACACCCTCAGCGGTTTGCTGCCCATCTGTTCAAGCTGCAAAAAGATCAGGGATACTGAAGGGTACTGGAAACAGGTTGAATAGATGGGATTATATTAACTGCCTCAAATCATCACTCATATAGTTCATCAATAAT
>CAZPEK010000334.1:0-4524 GCA_964585555.1 uncultured Leptospirales bacterium
AAGTCCCCCTTCGGGGGATTTAGGGGGCTGTTAAGCACCTGCTGCTGAGATGACTCTGGTCGTGGTGCAAGCATAACAAGTCCCCCTTCGGGGGATTTAGGGGGCTGTTAAGCACCTGCTGCTGAGATGACTTTGTCCATGGTGCAAGCATAACAAGTCCCCCTCCGAAGATTCAAGGGGCCGGCTAGTTAAATTTATCCTTATCACTCTTCTCTTCCTGAGAAGATTCAAGCTCATCCAGACGCTCCAGGTCATTAATGGTATCACCATGCTTTTCTTTGAGGGCTTCGACAGTCAGTTTCTCAAGGTCGAGGGCCGTAACCTTCAGCTCTTCAAGGTTCGGAAAATGATCGTAGATAAAGACTATATTGCTGGCAATGCCATTGGAAATACCGAGGCTGAATTCAGCAAAAAAAACTGTCTGGTTATCCCTGGTGCAGCTCCCGAGAACAAGGGAATCCTTTTCCCTGTCAAGGAGGTCAGGAAGCTCATTAAAAATCTGAACCGTTGATTCATGCTGGTAGATCCGGTAGCTCGTCAGGGTTTGATCGAGCAGTTCGATAAAGGAAGTTACTCCCGGGAATGTATAATCGAGATACGGCGTGGCCTTAGTCATGTGCTACCTCATGTAAATTCGTTTCTGTTCTTTAACCGTCGACGTGGGCCTTCGTCCATAATTGTGTCCCGGCCAGATGATGGTGTTATCAGGAAGAGCGAGTATCTTTCTGGTAATTGACTTCATTATTTCTCCTGCTGACCCGTCGCCAAGGTCTGTGCGCCCCATGCCTTCAGTAAAAAGGGTGTCTCCCGTAAAAACATGCCCCTTTGTGTAAAGGCATATACTTCCCTGCGAATGCCCCGGCGTATGAATCACGGATAAGGAAGAAGACCCAAAGTTGACCCGGTCTCCATCCTTGAGACAGGATACCGCCGGGGGGGAAGTTTTCCCGCCAACAGTACGGGACAGTACCCTGTTGGGAATGCTCCGCAGTTTTGAAGAATCAGCTTTATGAATCAGCAGGGGGGCCCCGGTTTTCTTCACACAGTAATCATTCCCTGAGGTATGGTCAAAATGTCCATGGGTATTGATAATATACGAAACGGTGGCATTATGCTTTTCAACTGTTTTGAATATCCTGTCGAAATCCCCGGCAGGATCTATCAGCACCGCTTCTGAGGTTTTTTCATCAATGCAGATGTAACAGAAAACCGCCATATGGGTAACCATGAGCTGTTCAATAATCATATTTTTCTACCGGTGACATTACATGCATCAAAAAAGGAACCGGTCATTTGTAAAGAAAAATTCTTTAACATTTAACAGTAAGAGGCATTAATGTATTGAAGAATTTCAAGAGTATTTTATCATGTGTTTCATGTTAATGAAAAAAAAAGCACGAGGATGACGATAGTCGGCCATGGATGACATACTGCGTTTTAAACTTCCTCTTACCGGTCCTCCCGATGAGGTACTTCCTGATTTGAGAGAGATAATAACTTCCTTTATCGATAAAGAAAAAACAAACCGGTTTTTTATTGGTCAGTCTGTAGATTTAACGAATACCAAGGCAAAACTCCAGTGTGATGCAATGGTTAATATTTACCAGGATCGTGACGCCAGTGACGTCAGGCACCTTGAGTTTTTACTTCTGAAAGAGTTTTACCTGAACAGTAAAAATTACAATAAAAAAGCTGAAAGCGGCGAGGAGATATCTCATGATTCAATGAATTATCTCTACCTTGCTCTCTGGTTTAAATAATTTGAAATTTTTGTATTGAAATAACAGGTTACATCTGTAATAGTAAAAAAAAACGGACAGGTTTCTATGGCAATTTTCTGGAAAGATAATATTTTAAAATTTTTTGGCTACGCACTCCTTTTTTTTGGCATCTTCATTCTTATCGTCGGTATTGGAATGATCTTTGATCCCGACCCGAAGGACAGCGCTGTCGGTCCCTCAATCGCGATTGCAAGCTTTGTCTTTTCCCTCCCCGGTTTTATCTTAATCAGGCTGGGTAAAAAGGCCCAGAGAAAGGAAGAAAAAGTCAAGGCTGTTGCCAACATCATAAAGTCTTACCGACGGATAAAGCTCGAGAGTATCTCTCAGAAACTGGCGATACCGGTACTTGAAGTTGAACAGCACCTCTCAACTGCCCTGTCAGCACACCTTATTCGAGGATTCATCGACCGGACAACCGAAGAATTTGTCACTGAAGATGCCCGGAAAAAAGATATGGAGAAAAAATTCTGCAACAACTGCGGCGCTCCCCTCGAACAGGTTTATCTCGAAGGAGAAACCGTCAGGTGTAAATCCTGCGGAAGTATTCTTTAAAATAAATTTTGATGTACTGTCACGTAAAGAAACAGTGCATCGTATCATTAAATAGAGCTGATTTACTGAAGATTTTATTCAATCTTTTTCTTGACTTTTATCGATGTAATTAAAAGTATCAGTTTACGTAAACGTAAGCATAAAACCGGTTAAGGACTGCATTATGACGATAAAGAAGAAATATATAGAAGTAATCTGGCATGGCCGGGGGGGACAGGGAGCCATCACCGCCAGCCAGCTTATCGCTGAGGGCGCTTATCATGAAGGCTTTAAAGGCGTAACCACTGCGCCATCTTTCGGCGCAGAACGGCGCGGTGCTCCTGTTGCCTCGTTCCTTCGGCTTTCCCAGGAAACCATCAGAAGCTTTTCACAGGTCTCTGATCCCGATATAATTGTGGTACTCGACCCTACTCTGCTTGAAATCCTGAAATTGAAAGAGACCTATAGAAGTGACGCCACCGTTATTGTGAATTCTACCAAAAAACCTGAAGAGATAGGCCTTGAATCATTTCAAAAGGTGGGAATCGCCGATGTAACCAGGATAGCTCTTAATAATAATCTTACCATTGCAGGCTCTGCCATACTGAATACACCGATACTGGGGGCTTTTGTCAAAACAACAGGCCTTGTCCCCTTTGAACGGGTCGAAGAATCTATTAAAGCCAAGTTTTCAAAGGAAAAAGCGGCCTTAAATATTTCAGTTGCTCATCAGACCTTTGAGGCAACAACAGTCTATGAAAATGGAAACAGGTAGATATATGGGTACTAAAGAATGCGGACACATTACAGCTTCATCAACCCCTTCAAAGGGGGAAGCGGGCCGAACAGGCGACTGGCGGGTTAAGTACCCGGTGATTGATAACCAGGTATGCACTCCTGCGCGAAGAGGAAAACCTTCCTGTTTTATCTGCTGGAGTTTCTGCCCCGACGCGGTAATATCAAAAACCGTCCCCCTGACTATTGATCTTGACTACTGCAAGGGATGCGGAATCTGTGCGGAAGAGTGCCCTACCGGGGCCATTACAATGGTTGAAGAAGACCGATCTTAAGGAAAGTATTATGACTAAAGTCAAAGAAAATAAAGTTACATCAGCAGCTAATGTTTCAATTATGACAGCAAATTATGCCGCTGCCGAAGCGGCCCGCCTTGCGGGTGTACAGGTTGTATCAGCTTACCCGATCACTCCCCAGTCTCCTGTTGTTGAAAAACTAATGGAGTATGTTAATGACGGTACGATGAAAGCTGAATTTGTCACCGTAGAGAGTGAGCACAGCGCCATTACGGTGTGTATATCCGCTTCTGCTGTGGGGGCCCGGGTCTTTACGGCCAGCTGCGCAAACGGACTCGCCCTGATGCATGAACAGCTTCACTGGGCCGCCGGTACCCGTCTGCCGATAGTTATGGCAATCCCGAACCGAAGCATGGCGGCTCCCTGGAGCATTCTTAATGACCAGCAGGATTCAATTTCACAGCGCGATACCGGCTGGCTTCAAATCTACTGCCGAAACAACCAGGAAGTAATGGATTCGATTATCCAGGCCTATCGGATAGCTGAAGACGTCATGATACCCATCATGGTCTGCTATGACGGGTATATTCTTTCTCATACCATGATGCCCGTTGAAATTCCCGATGCCGCCCGGGTAACCTCCTTTTTGCCCGACTATAAGCCCCATACTGTACTCGATCCCGCGAATCCTCAGAATGTAAATCCTGTCACCCTGGCCGAGCCGCGAAAAAACGCCGATGGTGTTCTCTGCCACGGGTATTTTGAAATACGGTATCTCCTTCAGGAAGCCCATCTCCGGGCCATTGAGGTGACCAGGGAAACCGGAAAAGAGTTCGGCAAAGAATTCGGAAGGCCCTATGGGCTCTATGACACCTATAAATGCAAAGATGCTGATCTTGTTGCCGTCACACTCGGGTCTATCGGCAGCCAGGCAATGGACGCGGTAGATATCCTCAGGGACCAGGGCCATAAAATTGGTGTGCTCTCTGTTCGGCTCTACCGTCCCTTCCCGGCTCTTGAACTTTCTGAAGCCATCCGTGAAATCGGATGCCGCGGCGTAGCAGTCCTGGAAAAAAATGTCAGTTATGGATATGAAGGGGCCCTGGCTACCGACTTAAAAGCGGCGCTGTGTGATTACAATGTACCGGTTTTTGCCCATTCATACTGCATGGGACTCGGCG
>CAZPEK010000335.1:0-4519 GCA_964585555.1 uncultured Leptospirales bacterium
GGCAATGTTATAATAAATTCAGTCCCCCTGCCGGGAATTGAAGAGGCTCTGATTTGTCCGTTATGATGAACCGTAATTATAAAAAATGTTACCGAGAGTCCAAGGCCCGTGCCGCTGCCAATTTCCTTGGTCGTAAAGAAGGGATCGAAAATATGATTCAGGGTCGCTTCAGGTATACCGGGTCCATTATCAGCGATTGTTAGTTCAATGTTTTCTTTAAGGAGGCGGGTTTTTATTGGAAGTTCCGGTTTGTGTGATTTTTGGTCTATTTCTGACATTGCCTGGGCGGCATTTTTGAAGAGGTTCAGTAGAACCTGTTCGATTTCAGTCTCAATACAGGTGATCTGGGGAAGGTCTGGTGAATAGTTTTTTTCAATATTAATTTTTTTGAAATCGTAGCTTTTCTGTAGATCGTAATCCTTTTCAGCGATAGAAAGGGCCTTGTCAATAACCCTCTCAATATTTACAGGTTCAGGAATCCCGGAATTGCCCCGACTAAACTGCAGCATGCTGTTTACTATCTTGGAAGCCCGGTTTCCCGCGTCCTGAATGCCCTCGAGATAGCTGAAGATATTTTGTTCAACAAGAAAACCCTTCAGTTTGTCAAGATCAATGCCATGCTGCCTGGCTTTCTCCCGGTTTTTGCTGGATTCTGAATCGAGACGCCGGAGGGTGTTCTGTATTCCATGGAGGACTATTCCCAGGGGATTGTTTATCTCATGGGCCATGCCGGCGGAAAGACCTCCGATGGTAATCATCTTTTCTGTTTGAACCAGGATTTCCTGAGTTCTTTTCCGTTCGGTGATATCAATGAGTGCTACAAGTTCTGCAGGTTTACCCTGGAAGTTGACTGTTGTCGAGTTTATTTCAATCCACTTAATGTCACCTTTCTTTGAAACCATGCGGATTTCTTCGTTGATTCCCCCGGGAATTTTTCCCTGCTGACGTTCGCGGGCCTTTTTCATAAAACTTTTCAGGCGATCCTCAGGAATAAGTGTCGAATAGCCCCCGGTATCCCAGGCAATCATTTCTTCTATTGAAAAACCGATAATATCAGCGACGGCCTGGTTGACATAGCTGAGTCGCTCATTTTGAGCGATGATAATACCTATTTGAGATTTTTCAGCAATAAGCCTGAATTTTTCTTCGCTTTCCGCAAGATCCATTTGTGAAGCAATCAATTCTTCATTTAAGGCTTCAAATTCTTCATTTGAAGCTTCTATATCTTTTATCGCAGCCACTAATTGAATATTTTTTTTACGAAGTTCTTTTTCCTTGTTAAGCCTGTCTTTTACTTCCTTCTCTGCTCTTTTTAATGCTCCCTGGTTGATACTGTGTATATTCCAGCCAATGACAGCAATAAACAGGAGAGCCGTAGATGCATCTCCGACCCAGTCAATTGCTTCAGCTTTAGAAATATAATGGTCGTTATACTGCAGCCATGAGAAAAATATTATCATGGAGATATTGAGAAAAGTATAAAGAAGAATTGGCCAGCGTGCCCGGTTAACCAGGAGGGAAGACAGAACAATCAGAGACAGGATAAAAACAATAGTATCAAGGCGGACAAGTGGTCCAGAGGGATCAAAAAATATTACTGTCCAGCAGGTTGCCATCCCGGAGATGAGAAGAATGTGAGATGCGCTGTTGAAGTAACCATTACGCAAAAAAATGAGCGTAGATGTCATTACTATAAAGCCTGCCGCTTCGGGTATGATAATGCTGTAGACCACTTCTCCCTGGGCGTAATAAGTATAGATTATTGCAAAGGAAAAAAGAATCAAAAGGGAAAGTGTCAGGAATAAAAATATACGAGCCTTCTGATAGAGTATATATTCATTTTTATCATAATTTTTGAGAAAAAATTTTATTACTCTTCGGAATATCTTTATAATCATAGTGGAAGCCTCAGTGTAAAAGTTGTATCTTTGTCCTTTGATACTGGCCGTAACCGGTATCTTCATATCGCCGGAGTACTGTTTTTATATCAGGAAACTTTATCATAATTTTGTCCTGCAGGAAGTGTAATCGTGAATGTTGTACCTTTGCCTGCTTGAGAATTAACATCAATGATTCCGCCGTAATTATTGGTAATAATAAAATATGACACAGAAAGTCCGAGGCCTGTACCGTCACCAACGTCTTTTGTTGTAAAAAATGGCTCAAATATTCGTTCCCTTATGTCATCCTTAATGCCCGGGCCGTTATCTGAAATAGTAATAACAAAATTTTCATCCATACAGGAAGTTTTTATTGTCATCTCAGGAATAAAATCAGAATATTTTTCCTGAACCTCATGCATTGCCTGGGCTGAATTTTTTAAAAGGTTAAAGATTACCTGCTCAATTTCATTTTCAATACAATAAAGTGGAGGAAGATTCTCCTGGTAGCGACGATTAAGAACAATTTTTTTAAAGTCGTACTGCTTTTTCATGTCATAGTCACTGCCGGCCATCTCAATAGTGGTGTCTATTAAACTGTTCAGATCGTTTTCTGTTTTTACACCCTGGTTTTTTCGGCTGAACTGGAGCATGCTGCGGACTATTCGTGAAGCCCTGGTGCCTGCCTGTTGAATCCCCTCAAGGTATTGAAGTATGTTTTGATTTCTAATGTAGTGGTTTACTGCTTCAATTGTTGTCCCGGCTATGTCTGCTGCTTTTTTATTTTTTTCAAAGTCCGGTGAAACGCGGCGAAGGGTGTTTTGTACACCCTGGAGAATCACTCCCAGGGGGTTGTTTATTTCATGGGCCATTCCCGCTGCGAGTCCTCCGACGGTTGTCATCTTTTCATGCTGAATGAGCATTTGCTGAGCCAGTTTTCTTTCGGAGTGGTCGTTCATTATTCCCAGAATGAGTGATCCTGTTAAAACCATCCGAAACTCAATTGTTTTTATTTTTCCGTATTTTGTAGTGGTTTCAAAATCCCGGGGCCCAAAGGGTTTTCCTGATGTAATGGTTCGTTCCATTTCACTTCTGTGTAGACTCATTGTTTTTTCACGGTTCTTTTTATCAGGGTAGGCCTTTCGCCACCAGGTCTCTATATCAGGAATATCATCGATGGTGTAGCCCAGTACTTCGGTAAAGGAATGGTTAAGGAAGTTTATTTTTCCCGTAAGGTCTGCCAGGACAATCGGGTAGGGGGCTATTTCCATCATGGTTCTAAAACGGTCTTCGCTTGTTCTTAATTCCCGGAGAATCAGGAGAACTGACATGGAGTCAGTTATTCGTTCTGTAATTTTTGAAAATAGTTTTTGTTCAAATTTGTTCCATTCTCGGTCGTGTTCACACTGGTTGATGCCGAGAATCCATGGAATACCGGTTTTTACATGAAGCACCTGAAGCATTATCGATTTAACATTGTAGTTTTTTTCTACTGTTTCAGAGAGTGGAGTAGTCCCTTTGCTGAAGCAGAGGGGTGCGTCTGACTCAAGCAGCTGTTTCATTGTTTCAGATAGTTCATGAGTTATCAGTATTGGCCGGTTTAGTATTTCAGGCTGTTCAAAACCCGGGAGGCTGTACATCATGTTAATTTGCAGGGTATCCGCATCGGGATCACAGGGGGAAAGGAGCCATGCCCTGTCACTGGAAAAAATATTAGAAATGATTCTCAGGACGTTGGGCATCATTATTTCAAGGTCGAGCTCGCTGCTGATAACCTTTTCAATCTGGTTCATATTTTCGAAATATCTGATTTTCTCCAATCGCTCAAGTTCAGCTTTTTTCTGGGGAGAGATGTCACGCATAACGGTAGAAAGATAATCTATAGATCCATCGGGCCTGCAGTGGGAAAGGATAACCTGTGAAACCGGTATTTCCTCTCCCGAACTGTTTATTATTGCAGTTTCTCCCTGCCAGGTCCCTTTCTCAATGGCTTGAGGAATACCGAGGTGCTGTATGACTTCATAGGCCCATCGGGGGTGGATATCTTTTATTTTCATTGAATCGATAGAGGTATTTTCATTCATCTCAAGAAGTTTTTTCCCAGCCCTGTTCAGGTACATGATGTCTTTCTCAATGGTAGACATGCTGACAAGGTCTGATGTGTTTTCCAGGATATCACTTATGCGGGATTGGTTTCTTTCGGCGGTTGTTTTTTCTTTCTGCAGAAGTGTGAGGAACTTTAAAGTGTTTAGATGCTGAACTGTTTTTTTCCGGTATAGCAGGAGTGATAAGAATGTAACAATCAGAGAGACTATGAAGAGAATCTGGAAAATTAAACTGTCTGATTTATTAAAAAGGTTTTCAGGAAAGTTCATCAGTCCATCGCTCCATGCAGTCTCTTCTTATAAAAATTGTAAAGTTTTTTTATAAGTGCAGTAAAACCAGATTATGTAAATTTTAACATAGAGAGATTATACCGTCAATGCATAAAGGAAGGAAATGTAGGCTAAAAACAGGCAGGTCTGGTTGAAGCCGCCGGGCTGTAGATATGCCTGGCGTTATATCTTTCAGGTGCTTCAAAAATTATGTTTCCAGGAGACCCGCAAGCTCAAGGAGACCCTGTGAAAGAGGCCGCTGCT
>CAZPEK010000336.1:0-2240 GCA_964585555.1 uncultured Leptospirales bacterium
AAGCCGGTTCGAAAGAACCGGCTTTTTTTGTTTGCCTCAAAAAAGTCTTGTGCGGGATCGGAAAGAGCAAGGGAGACTGCCATCCCGTTTGTCCGGGCAATATGCATTGCCTTTCTGCAGGCAAAATAGAGATTATCGGCTTCAAAAAGATAGCCCTCAAGGTGAAGAATTTTTCCCCGGGCAATATCTCCATCAGGTATGTCATTATCATCAAATTCAAGGGCGGCGCCGAGATGGGTCGCAAAGGTTCGTTCTGAATCAGGAGTAACGAAGGTAATGGCATGTCCGGTGAGACAATTTTTCTTTTCGATTGAAGTAATCATTCCCTGTTTTTCCGATTCTTCGATATAAGAAGCTCCATGTTCATCATTGCCCACTGCACCGAGGAGCAGTGAGGCCCCACCGAGAGTAACAATACCCGCCAGGGTATTTGCGGCGCTTCCACCCGGGGCGATTTCAACAGGCATGTCCTTAATTTTTTCCTGAATACTGCGGCTGGTCTCTTCATCTATCAGGTGCATCTGACCCTTTTTCAGTTTAAGATCGTCTAAAAAGCTGTCATCTACTTCAACAATAATATCAAGAAGGGCAGAACCGATACCCACTACATCCAGGGGGGCATTCTCATTTACATAAACAGTCATAGGAAACTCCGAATCATAGTAAATATTTAAGACCTCTAGAGAGTATGGGTCCCACAGGAGGTCACATATTCCCGGTAAATCTTAAATTCATTTTATAAATGACTTTGTACAAAAGGGGTTAAAATCTACAACTCATTTTCTGAATTAGGCAAAAATTAATCTTCAAGATTATACCGTTTTATTTTACGCCAGAGGGTTGAGGCGTCAATACCGAGCTCTTCAGCACTGGTTTTCCGGTTCCAGTCATTCCTTTCAAGGGTTCGGAAAATATGGACCCGTTCCATCTCTTCAAGGGTAAGATGACCAGTGACTGCATCTTCAGAAGGCTGCAGGTATTTCGGAAGGCAGGAAACCTGTATATTGAATTCTTTACAAAGCACAAAGGCATGCTCACTAATATTTTCAAGTTCACGAATATTCCCTGGATAGTCGTGGGCCAGCAGAATATTCATAACATCATCACTGACCCCCTCAATATTTTTCTTTTTCAGCACATTAAAATAACGAATAAAATGTCCTGTCAGGGGAGGAACATCCTCAATCCGTTCTTTGAGAGGGGGCAGAGATACATTGATAATATTAAGACGATAATAGAGGTCTTCTCTAAAGGCACCCTTCGCTATGGCCGCCAGAAGATCTTTATTGGTTGCCGCAATAATTCTTACATCTGCACTCCGTGTCGCGATGCCTCCCAGGGGCTCGTAAACCCGCTCCTGGAGAAATCGAAGAAGTTTTACCTGCACCGCGGGAGCCAGCTCCCCCACCTCGTCAAGAAAAAGGGTTCCCCCTTCCGCGAGGGAAATTTTTCCCGGCTTATCCTTTTTCGCGTCAGTAAAAGCCCCGGCCTTATAGCCAAAAAGCTCTGACTCAATAAGATTATCCGGCAGGGCCCCGCAGTTGATCACAACAAGGGGTTTTCCCTTTCGCAGGCTGAGGTTATGCACCGCCCGGGCAATCAGTTCTTTTCCCGTACCACTGGGGCCATCAATAAGCACTGAGCTGTCACTTTCAGCAATGTCAGGAAGAATACTGAATATCTCCTGCATCTGGTAGTTTTTACTCACCATATCTTCAAAAACGTAAGAATTCTCAATTGCTTTTCGCAGTTCCTCAACTTCAGAAATATCCCTGAAAGTCTCGACACCGCCGATAATATCCCCCCCTTCATTTTTCAGGAGGGCAGTACTGACAATGATGGGAATTCTGTCTCCATCGGGATTCACAATGGTAACTGATTTGTTTATGATATTATTTCCTGTAGCCATGGTTTCCCGAAGGACACATGAATGCTCACAGATATCGGCATGAAAAATATCGCTGCAGAATTCCCCAAGGGCTTCTCCCTCTTCAAGGCCAAGAATCCGCCGGGCCGCCTTATTGATAAAGGTAATCTGGAAATTCATATCAATGGTAAAGACACCATCAGCAATGCTGTCGAGTATGATCTTGATGTAGTCTATCATGGTTTAATAAAAAATATCCTTATAATTCCTAAAATATTTTATTACGAGGTGAAGTTATGAAAATTAACAAAAAAGGAAGTAGTAACATAATTCTAATTGCAGTAATTGCAATAGCAATAATATGTTCTCTTGG
>CAZPEK010000336.1:2250-3086 GCA_964585555.1 uncultured Leptospirales bacterium
GTGTAATAAAAAATATCCTTATTGCTGCCTATTTCAAATGGCTCTTCAAATCTCTCTTCCTGATGATATAATGTACAATGGCGGTATCCCCTGCCGCTTCAACCCGATCAATCCTGCCGTCACGCTCAGGACTCACGGAATCGTGAAAGGTTTCCCGAACAAAATAGTAGACATTCATCAAGGCTGCACGTTTGGCCGTTTCGAAACGGGCGATTCCCTTCGCGTCGGCCATGGCAGTCCCGCTGCAGGCGATCAGGAAGGTGTTTTTATCTTTAAACTTTTTATAAATAAGAGGCCCCTCGGTTCTTGGAAGACAGCCGGTTATAAATATCATGGTCAATACAATCAGGAATAAAAAATTTTTCATGCAACCCTCCGGTTCTCTTTTACGTAATCTTCCATTTGGACAGCCTTAAAGGCGACGAACAGAATCGTCGCCTTTAAGGTCTGGCTGCCGGCATTATATAATACAATGCCGCTGTCTGCATTCACTTTTATCTACAGACCCAAAAGCGATGATTCTGTTCGTCGCTTTTGGGACATCGCTGCCTTTTGAGATGACTTTAAAAGTCTAAAAAATATCTATTGGTCCTTCTATATCCCCTTCAACAAACTGAGAAGTATATTCATCATCCATGGCGAAAAACTCTTCACTTTTACCCATAAAAACAATTTTACCTCCATAGAGAAGGGCTATTGAGTCGGCAACCTTCTCGGCAACCTTCAGATCATGGGTCACAACCATTGAAGTTGTTTTCATGGTGTCACGAAACTCAAGTATCAGGTCTGCGATAGAATCTGAAAGAATTGGATCAAGTCCCGCGGTCGGATCATCA
>CAZPEK010000336.1:3158-4508 GCA_964585555.1 uncultured Leptospirales bacterium
CCGGGCGAGACCGACACGTTTCTGCATACCACCTGAAAGCTCTGACGGCAGTTTCTTATCGTTTCCCGCGAGACCAACACGGGCAATTGCCGAAGAGACCCTTATATCAACTTCCTCTTCCTTTACCCCCATTCTTCGAAGGCCAAAGGCTACATTGTCAAAGACATTCATTGAGTCGAAGAGCCCCCCCCTTTGAAAAACATAGGCGAGACGAAAATCATCGATGCTCTCTTCTTTGTGGGTCTCCCGGGCTGAATAAAATTCATCAATCGATGATCCGTTGATTGATATCGTGCCGCCATAGGTTTCCACGAGCCCCGCCACAGCCTTAAGGAGAACAGATTTTCCCGAACCGTTCTTGCCGAGAACCACAAGAGTCTGCCCCTCAGTGACATCAAAACTTATCCCGTCAAGGATAACCTTTCGGTCAAAGGCGACAATCATGTCTTTAATTGCAATCATTCAGACTCATCCTCAATAAAGATTGGCATAGTATTCTCTCAGAGAATTAAGAATATTCAAGTATGAAATATAGCGGCCTTCTGAAATCTCTCCCGCTTCTACCAGTTCTTTCACCCTGCAGCCCGGCTCATGATCGTGGCTGCAGGGAGAGAACCGGCAGTCACCGGCTTCACGAAACTCGTTAAAAAGTTTTTCCAGCTCTTCAGGCTCAATATCCATCAGTCCGAATTCTCTCACCCCGGGAGTATCAATAAAGGAAGTATTCTCATCTATTTCGACCATCTCTACATTAGTCGTTGTATGACGCCCCTTGCCGCTGCTTTCAGAAACCTCACTGGTGCGAAGCTCAAGGCCGGGATAAATGCTGTTCAAGAGGGAAGATTTCCCCACACCCGAAGAGCCAACCAGTATCGACGACTTACCCCTGGTTTGTTTTTTCAATTCGGTAAGTCCCTTGTTTTTAAGGGCGCTTACCACCAGAACCGTAACATCGGCACCACGGTAGTAGTGCTGTACTTCTTCCGCCTCACCCTTGAGAGCCAGGTCACTCTTATTTACACAGAGGATTACCGGAACCCCTTCCTTTTCGCCCCGAACCACGATACGGTCAACAAAGCGAAGATTCAGGGGAGGATCGTAGAAAGCCTGAATCACCAGAATCTGGTCAACATTGGCGGCAATAAGATCTTCTTTCTTGTGTCCCTTATCCTTGCGGGAGAAAACAGTCCGCCGCTCGGCAATACTTTCAATGACCCCTGAACCATCAGTAGTCACTTCATATTCAACAACATCTCCCACCGCAACAGGGTCAGAATAGATCCGCAGACGCTTGTCTTTTTTAAGACGTCCCCTGAGGACACAGTTCAGATCACCCTCTTCTGAGCGAAC
>CAZPEK010000337.1:0-4477 GCA_964585555.1 uncultured Leptospirales bacterium
GAACATTCTGCATCATGCACCGCTTTGTCATATCGAATTTTTCTATAACTAAGGTGGCCCCTTGTTGTTTAATAAATATTTTATAATAATTCTTTGTATGACGGCCCTGCCGGTACTTTCTACGGATTTTACGGCCGGAGAATCAGGTATTATTACGGGAAACCGTGTGCGGATGAGAAGCGGCCCCGGAACAGGTAATCGGGTAGTCGCAATGGTCTATGTCGGTGATATCGTAAAAATAATGGCCCAGTCGAAGAAACGCGATACCCTTAACAGAAAATATATTCATGGATATCACTGGGTAAAGGTGGCTTCTCCGCAAAAAAAGCAGGGCTGGGTATATGGACGGTACTGTTATCTTTTAAATAAAAAAAAGTTTTATGTTTCAGAAACGGTTAAGTCCCGTATTGAAAAAAAAACATACCCCCTTGGAGAGGTCTATTATTTCGGAATCGGTACTGAACAGGCTTACCCGCCCGCTGATGCAGAGGGATTGACAGGATCAGAAATTCACGGTTTTCCTTTTATCCTGAAAAAAGGAAACACCCGGGCACTACCCCTCTGGCTGCCTGCACAGAATATGAATAAATTTATCTTCAGGGAAGAAAGAGACAAGAATACCTGGTTCAGGTTAAAAAATAATGAGGGTGTTGGTGAAACAGTTTCTGCGGTTTCAGTGATAACATTTAACGGAAAAAAAGCTTTAAAAATAGATATAAAGTATTTTTCCCAGGAAAGCGCTGGTGCCTACAGGGTTATCTGTCTGGAGGAAAAGAATCGACTGGTTATAAAAAATTTTTCTATTACCAGCGGCCCGGGATGGTAGACTGCCTCGATGAGTCAGAGAATTCTACTTTACGGCTTATTTTTATACATAAAATAAAAAAAACCCTTGCATGACTTGTGCTTTCTGTCACTATTTTGATACTTTGATCTACCCGGTAGGGGGTTGAAATGCTCCGTCTATCGGATACTAAATACTTCAGGATGATACATTGGCAAGAAACAACTATCAATATGAAAAACGACAGAAAGAAATCGCGAAGAAAAAAAAGCAGGATGAAAAACGCCAGAAAAAATTAAACAAATCTTTAGATACAGATGGCGAAGATATTGAAAATTCTGATGATGAGAATACAACTGCAGAGTAACGCATGTAGCTGAAATCGAAGCGAGAGAGACCAGGCATGGAAAAAAATGTCTCACGGCGGTCATTTCTAAAGAAATCCATCTATACGGGAGCAGCAATTGGAGGCGCGGCGCTTGTGGGGGCCGGAGTCTGGTCAGTTTTTGAAGAGAGTTCCATTGATGAATTGTACGGGGAATACCCCGATGCTTCCTGCCTGAAGCCCCTTGAGATAGAAAATACCCGTGCAGAGAAGCCCAATGTCATTGTTATCTACTGTGACGATCTCGGTTACGGTGACCTGGGCTGTTTCGGCAGCAGATCAATCCATACACCCAATGTTGACCGACTGGCCAGGGGCGGGACCCGTTTTACTGATTTTTATTCATGTGCCGCGGTCTGTGCTCCTTCGAGGGCAGGGCTTCTTACGGGGCGCTACCCCTTCCGTACCGGGGTAATCGGTAATCCCTACCCGAAGGGTGAACCCCTGACGAAAAGTGCTGCCCGTCGTTTCGGTGTGATGCTGAAAAATCTTGGTGTAATAGACCTGCGGGAAGACTATGTTGCCCGGGGCCTTGATTCCCGTGAGATTACCATGGCAGAGGCCCTGAAGAGTGCCGGCTACCGTACCGGCATGGTGGGGAAATGGCACCTGGGAGATTACAGCCGCCAGCCTGAATTTAATCCCCGCAACCATGGCTTTGATGAATATTTCGGTGTTCCCCACAGCAATGACATGAGACCCTTCCCTCTTTATAAAAATGAAAAGGAAGTTAAGGCCGACCTGGGGAACGACCAGGCACAACTGACGGGACTTTATACAAAAGAGGCACAGCGTTTTATCGAAGAATCGGGCGACAGGCCCTTCTTCCTTTACTTTGCCCATACCTTTCCCCACCAGCCGCTTCACTCCTCAGAAAAATTCAGCAAAAAATCCGATGGGGGGAAGTTTGGTGACGCGGTAGAAGAAATCGACTGGACCGTTGGAGAACTGGTAAAGCTTCTTGAGAAAAAGAACCTTCGCAAAAAAACCATGATCATCTTCACCAGTGACAACGGGCCCGGGGATTAGGGGAGTTCAGGCCGTCTTCGGGGCCGCAAGGGACAGAGTTACGACGGTGGCTTCAGGGTGCCCTTCATTGTCAACTGGCCGGGGAAGGTGCCGGCGGGGAGAACTGTTTCAGAGGCCGCCATGAACATTGATATTTTTCCAACCATGCTGCACCTGGCGGGAATAAAAGAACCCTCTGACCGCATCATTGACGGGAAAAATATTTTAAACCTGATGCGTGGTAAAACCAGCACTTCTCCCCACGAAGAGCTTTTCTTTTATCACTACGATCTTTTGACGGGAATCCGCGTGAAGAACTGGAAATATTACCGAAAGATAAACCGCTATGTCTGGCCTATTCCCCTGGATTCAGCGTCGATTCCCAATTCCCTGGGGAAGTCCCAGCTGGGAAACCGGTGGCCCCTTCTGTATAACCTGCAGAAAGATCCGGGAGAAAGCTATAATGTTATTAACACCTTCCCAAAGGTTGCCGGCACTCTTCAAAAGAGAATGAAAAAATGGGAAGAGGCGGTGAAAAAAAACCCCCGGGGATTTTAGTCCCCTGTTATTTTGCTGTCTGCAACAGGGTCTCTGTTTTATTTTTTAAATTCATTGAAGAGCATAACAGCCGGTGTGGCAAATTGTTTAAAAACTATCAATACAGCTATTCTTCCTCACCCTTTAAAAGATAGAAAAAGCATATGAGAACCAGGGCCGCCCCGGGAAGAATAAAATAGAGGTGAGTCTCAGAGAAAAGGGGGAAGGGGTCCCGCTGGCCCTTCCATAAGCTGGTAACGGGGGCAAATTTCGGCTTGGCAATTAAAAAGGCCCCGCCTGCCGGAGCACCAGAAAAAGAACCAGGCCCCAGAAGGCGCAGAAGATGGCTCCCTGGAGGCCGAGGCCCGGGATGTTGCCGTCCCTGCTGTAAAGGGACATGATAAGGGGAACCAGGGCCAGGGAGCCGGCAAGGGCGGTAATGAGAATTATAATGATTTGTTTTTTATTCATGGCGTCTGCCTCATACCTGTTTCAGGGTGCTTTTTTTGAGAAATATTCCCGCCATCACCAGGGAGATGACAATCCAGATGATGCCCCACATGACCGGGGTGCCGAAGTAGTGTTCCGCCAGCTGTGCCGCGTCTGAAGAGGGGACGGTCCGGCTGATCAGGTCAGACTTGATGTCGATGATTGCGTACAGCATGCTGGTGAGACCGATGACCTTCAGGATGAAATCATTAACTGCTTCAGAGGCAAATTTTCCGAGAAGAATCATGGCGGCGCCAAAGGCAATACCGTAGATAAGGCCGAAGGGATTTCGAATAAACATAACGGTTACCCCGAGAACAGCAAGCCCGATGAAGACAGAGATTCCCTTGTCGAGACGGGTACGGGCAGCTGAGAGGAGAATGATCCCCCCCCAGAGAAGGCTTCCCATGTAGCCTGCCGAGATTACGATAAAGCGAATCCCGCCCCGGGTCCAGCAGACCCCTCCCTCGTTTGCATTTATATGTATTTTTTCAATTGCTCCGCCGGTGATAACCGCCGCCAGGCCGTGGCTCATTTCATGAAGGAGTACGACAAATATCTTAAGGGGATAGACGACAACAGTATCCCATAAGAAAAAGACAGCAATCCAGATAATGAGCAGTGCCCCGAGAGTTTTAATGTCGATTTTTCCAGTGTCACGGCCCATAGGTTTCTCCATTTTGGTTATCGTATAAGTATACGACAGGCGCCTTTTTAAGGCAAAGATATTTTTTATCTTGAAGACTGACATAATCAGGATGGATATAAAAAAGAAGAAAGTAGAAAGTTTTTTGACCGGAAGTACGGAGGTTGACGCCAGGTCAATAGCTCGGGGTTCCGCCCAGGGGTGATATTTGAAAGTGATGAAAAGGAAGTTTAATTTTCTCTCTTTTTTTGCAGGGGGCGTGTAATAATGAGATGGAAGGCTCCCCTCTTGTCCGCGTGTCCATATTGGAAAGAGAGGGGTCGATAGGGCTGAGATCTAAAGAGTTGCCTCAATTCATGTGCATCGCTTCCGCCCCCGTTATCAAGAAAAGCCCCATGAAATTTTCCAAAGGTGATTTGCTCAAAACCTCCGTTCTTTGCATGACGGGGGAGGATACCAGTTGCGTCCGAACACATGAAAGCCATATTCTTAAGAAGATAATTTCTGATTGCTGAAAAGCTGTTGAACCAGAGAAGGTAACTTCCCCCCTTGACCATAACCGAACTCTTTCCTTTTTTGTTCAGGTGTTTCTCGAGACGGGAATTGATGAAATGATTGTTGTCGAGAT
>CAZPEK010000338.1:0-4391 GCA_964585555.1 uncultured Leptospirales bacterium
TGATTTGATTCAAAAATCGATTCAATGGATAGAATCATGAAGAAAGCCTTATGGCTGTTCTTTTCCTCGGGCACTTACCCGGAGAAAAGCCTTACTCAAAAAGTTTTATCTCTGCCCTTGAGTTATACCGTATCCAGTTCCAACGGCAGCTTGATAACCGGCTCACCATTGAGGAAGTAAAAACAGAGCAAATATCAGAACATGACCGGATTGTGACCAAGTCAATAAAATCAAAAATAGTGCCAAAAAGCCTTTTTCAGGTTCCAGGGATCCGAATCAGCTCTTTCTATATAAACAACTCTGACCAGGGGGGAGACTATTTTGATTCAGTACCCGTTGCCCGGGACAAAATAGCCCTTTTTATTGCCGACACATCCTATGCGGGTATCGATTCAGGTATTCTTGCCCTTGAGCTCTACTCAATCCTTCATACGCAAAAAAAAGGAAAACTCGGCCCTGATGAAATTTTAACAACCATGAACAGAATTGTCGCATCAACTGAATATTCAAGCAAATATGCTCCTGCCTGCTGCATTACCTATGAAACGGGGGGAGACCTTCTCATGGCAAACGCTGCCTTTAACCAGCTGCTCATGTTCAGCCCGGAAGACCATAGTTTCTCTGAACATTCAACAGAAGGAGTACCTGTGGGAGTTGAACCGAATACCCGCCATACCGCCCTTCATGTTCCATACCGGAACGGGTCAATCGGCGTACTCTATTCTGACGGTTTCTCTTCAGCTATTAACAGCCGGGGCGAACAATATGACCTTCTGCGGGTTCGTGATATCATCTACCAGCAAAGAAAAGAATCCCCAGCCTTCCTGGCTCGAAAGGTCTATTCTGATTTCAGTGAACATATTGAATCAGTAAAACAGAGCAATGATGTTTCTTTTATCATTTTTAAAATTGACAGACACACCAGATAGGGCTCACAATAGTAGCTGTTGATACGACAAGCAGGTGTCATAGATGAAAAAACATGCCCAGCAGCTTCAACAGGCTCTTTCAAGCTACTCCTCAATCCTGATAGTCATCAAGGGATCGCCAGACCCCGATGCCCTGGCTTCATCTTTTGCCCTGAAGGTTCTTTGTGACTACATGAATATCGACTCTATGATTTCAGCAACAACACGCCTTTCTCTTCCCCAGAACAAAGCCCTGGTCGCACAGCTCAAAATCCCTATCCATTTTTCAAAAAAAATTCCCGAAGCTGAACGCTTTGATGCCTATGTGGTCCTGGATCATCAATCACCGGAAGTTCCGGGTCTCACCGGAAGAATCCCCTGCGCCGCCCATATTGACCACCACGAAAGAATTCCTGAAGACATTACCTGTGGTTACCGTATTGTTGAGGCACAGGTTGGCTCAACCAGCACCATCATGGCCCTCCTCTTCAAAGAAATAAGTCCCGACATTGAACCTTCTCTCATGAAGGCTGTAGCAACTGCCCTGATATACGGAATTCAGACAGATACTGACAAGTACCGCCACGCAGAGCACCTTGATTACGAAGCGATAAACTTCCTTTCAAAATATAATGACACCAAGATTATCAATAAGATTACCGGTTTACCCATGTCAGAAAAGACCGCCCGCCTCCTGGCAACGGCGGTTCAAAACCAGATTATTTACAAAGAATGGCTTATCTCAGGGGTCGGATTTATCGATGAAAATACCCGGGACAGTATAGCCATCATAGCCGATTTTCTCCTGGCACGACAGCATCTGAAAATGGTCATTGTTTACGCGGTTATCGAAGGAGGACCAAAAAACAGGTACCGTCTTGATGCCTCTCTCCGAACCAGTGACGAAGAAATGCCCCTCAATGAAATAATCCATTCCATCTCGTCAACCGGGGGAGCGCGAAGGTTCAAGGGAGCCTACCAGGTAGACCTCGATTATTTTTATCACACCCCGGACCGGGAGAGCCTCTGGCGCCTTGTTGCAGATACCACCCTTGAGGCCGTTAAACACCAGCGTGACACCTACACGGCAAAACGGATAAAGGGCGCCTTCTCCCATCTTTTCAGAGTATTTAAAAGAAGAAGCTAAAGACCCTTATGGTTCTAAAAAATAAGGGAAAACTGTGCCGCAACTTCATAGGAAAAAATCTCCCGGTTAACAGACCCACTATCTCGATTACGGTACTGCTCAAGCACCAGCCGGGAGGAGAGAGAACCCTGAACATTTTTATGCATATCAAGAGTAATCTTACCGGAAAAAAGGTGCATATCATAGGCCTCGGGAGCAGTAGTAATACTGTAATCATACCGGTTCAGGGCCAGCTTATATTCCAGTGTCATGATGGGGAAAGAAACAAGACGATGGAGCTTTGAAAAAAGGTTATAAAGCCAGATCACATCGGTCTCATAAACCAGGGCAAGGGAATAACCGGTTGAAAACTCTTTAAGCCCCGACTGGGTTGTCAGGTTATTGAAATAAATATCATCATCAGGATCCCGTCCGCTTCCCAGCTCGATATATTCTGCTTCCCGCTGATAACGGATATCAACACCAAAGGAAACCCCCACATGGGAGCGCCCCCACTTGAAGTTCATCCCGAATTTCGGGACATGCTTATCTTCCCGCATGTTTGATGTAATAATCATGCTGTTGCTGAAGACATAGCCGATATTACAGGATGCGGCATGGTGAACTTTTCCCTTCTCATTGGGTCTGAAAAACCCGAAACGAAAGAGTTTCATCAGGTCAAAACGAAACTGGAAGGAAAGATTACGGGAAATAATCTGCTGGGGTATTCCACTGACTGACTGACGTTCGCTGATCTGGCTCAGCTTCAACCCTGAGCTGAAGGTAAATTTTTTAAAATCCAAAAGCCAGTTGATACCCATATTCTCAAGAAGCTTCAGGTTATTGTTGTATGCCGCTGCCGTTTCTCCCCCCTCATAGGCGAGACCGTCATTCATTTGTTTATACACATAATCACGGCCCCTTGCATAATTTTTTCTTCCGAGAAAAGAGAACCCGGGGAAGAACTGAAATATATTAAGGCCCCCATTGGCCAGGTTCCCCATTGTCCGGGAGATGCCGTATTGTTCAGAGAACTCCCCCTCTCCTTCATTTTCAAAGGGAACTCCGGTTTCTGTCAGAAATAATGATCGGGAATACGAGGCACTGAGGCTTTTAATAAATGAGAATCCCTTGATTTTTTTAAGAGACTTCAGGTTCACCGGAAGGGCAATCTTCGTAGAGATATAGCTTCGGGCATCCTTGGCCCTTGAAAAAAGACTGGTTTTCGCCAGCTCTGTGTCGTCATAATCACGAAATCCATTTTCCAGGTAACTTAATTCCATGGAATAAACAGGATTCAGATACTTTATCCCGTGAAAACCAAGATCAAACTGCAATTTCTTGTTCCGCTCAATGAAGCGCATGTCTTCATTGTACGCGTAGGGAAAATGAAAATCACCTGAAAAATCTGTCTGAATCATCGCCTCATTCGAATCACCCTTCCCCTGGAAGTTTACAATTTCTTCCGACGAGGCGGTGATAGCGGGGCGCAGATAAAAAATACTGTTTCGGTACTCAAGAAAAAAGCTCGTATCTGATTTCTGTCTTTTTTCCTTTTCCTTTACCGATGTAATACCGGAAAGTTCTGTTTCATTGTAAAAATCTGATTCCCGGTTTATTTTTTCCTGGGTAAAGAGCAGGTTCATTACCAGGCGGGCCGTTAACTTCCCCCATAAAAATTTATCAATTTTTTCATCAACAACCAGTACCGGTGCGTGGTTAACCTGGACGGTTGACCTGAGGACATCCTCACCATTGATTTTCTCGTTTAATTCATTATTATACAGCTCACTTTTATATGCCAGCGTAATACTGGGTACCCCGTTCATACTCGATTTGTAGGCGCTTTCCAGGTTAAAGGTTTTCTTATTCGTATCCCCCCGATGATCCTCTGCCACATTTTTATTCAAACTGTCGGTGCTCGAAACCTCCCGGACAAAATCAAAACTGGTTTTCCATTGAGGAATAATTTTAAAGGAAGTAAAAACCTGGTCAAAATGTTCACTGATATCGGTAATGGTTTTACCGATAGTACTGAAGTTAGCCCCATGGCCCTTGCGGATATATTTCAGCCTGATATCTGAAAGAATGGGAATTCCCCCCTTTGTACGGAAGAGGGGGCGGGTAATATTTAATTCACTTTCTATCCAGCTGGCGTCACTCGACAGGGTTTCAGCATCAGACACATAGATATCATTAATCCAGAGCTCGCCGGCATCCCCCTCCCCATCAATCGAAAGCTTAATATAGGAAATCCGCTTCATATCTATGGTTCCCGACTCTTCTGAAACGGCGAGGCTTCCCGATGAAGACTCCTGGAGCTTCATGGTTATATCCTGCCAGGTGTCCAGGGTCGA
>CAZPEK010000339.1:0-4385 GCA_964585555.1 uncultured Leptospirales bacterium
GCCGCCACCCTCTCGGAAGTCATGACCCGACCCGCGATGAGGATTATCTCATTCTTTTAAATGAATACAATATTGGGGAATCCCCGGTACTTTACTTTTCAGCCGGTGATGCCAAAATTAAAGATATACTGATAAAAAAGGATCCGACTTTTTCAGTATAATCTTCCGGTGCACCTGAAGCCGGGCGGTGCCGATCTGCAGTACAAAATTCCCTGCTTCCTGTCACTTTCACAGGGGGAAGTCTTAAACACCAGTAATTTCCATGAGTCTTCAGAATTCATACTACATTTTACGACACGGCGAAAGCGAAGCCAATGTTTCAGGCCTGATTATAAGCGCTCCCGAGAATGGTGTGTCCCGCTACGGGCTTACAGAAAAAGGAAAAGCCATGGTTGAGAAGTCTATCACCGGTGCCTCCTTTACTTCCCCCATATCAAAAATCATCTCTTCTGACTTTAAACGGGCCATGGAGACTGCCCGTATTGCAGCAGGGCTTCTCGGTACCGGCGCCCCTGAAGTAAACTTCCTTCTCAGAGAGCGTTTTTTTGGTGATCTGGAAGGAAAAAGCAGTGATGCCTATCCGCAGGTATGGGAAAAAGACCGGAAGGATCCCGATAACAGCGCTCTTGGCGTCGAATCGCCCCGGGAGCTGGCGGCACGAATCACCCGGCTCTTTCGAAGCCTTGAAAATACTTTTACCGATGAAGTAATTCTCCTGGTCAGTCACGGAGACACCCTCCAGATAATGCAGACCATCACCTCGGGCAGCGAGGCTCATCATCACCGCGCGATACAACATATACATCCCGGGGAGCTTCGGCACCTGGAAATTTCAGAAACATTCATTTCGAGAATCAAGGAGTCGTCATGACACAATCACCATGGTTTCCCTTCTTTTACCAGTACATCATCGGAGGAATCGTCTTTTTCGCGGCTATCGCCATTGCCATTAAGAAGAAAAGCCTCAAACTCTCCTTCAAAGATGACAAGGTTACCCTCATTCAGCTTCTGGCGGGGTTTGTTTTTTACCTGGTGCTTCACGGGGCGATGATTATTCTTGCGGGGGTTTCCAATGCTTAAGGGTTCAACTATAGATATCGTTGTCATTGTTGTTTATTTTATAGCCATTCTCGGCTTCGGCACCTGGTTCGGCCGCTACGTCACCACGACGAAAGATTTCTTCTTTGGCGGGCAGCGCTTCAGCTGGTGGCTCATCGCCATGAGCTGTATCGCCACGGTTGTGGGCTCTTACAGCTTCATCAAGTACTCCACCGCGGGCTTTCGCTACGGCTTTTCTTCGACCATGTCGTATACCAACGACTGGTTTATTGTTCCTTTGTTTGTTCTCGGGTGGCTTCCTATTATATACTTTTCAAAGGTCACCTCGATTCCTGAATATTTTGAGCGCCGCTTTGACAAAAAGACCCGTATCGCCGGTGTGGTGATTCTTCTCATCTACCTGACCGGTTATATCGGCATCAACCTCTATACCATCGGCGTCGCCTTTAACTCAATGCTCGGCTGGGACATCATGACCACCGCTATTGTCATATCGATCATCTGCGCCGTCTACATGCACGCCGGAGGCCAGACATCGGTCATTATGACAGACCTGGCCCAGAGCGGCATTCTACTCCTTGCCGGGGTGGTCATCTTTGTCCTGGGAATCAACTACATCGGGGGTTTTGATATTTTCTGGAAAAGCCTCGACAGCTCTTTTAAACTTCCTTTTTCAAACTTCAACACTCCGCCCCGTTTCAGTCATGTGGGCATCTTCTGGCAGGACGGCCTTTCGAATACCGCGGCCTTTTATTTCATGAACCAGGGAGTCATCATGCGTTTCATGAGCGTAAAGTCTCCACGGGAAGGCAAGAAAGCCCTCTTGATGGTTGCTCTCGTCTTTATGCCCCTGACCGCCTTCGCGGTATCAAATGCCGGCTGGCTCGGACGCTCAATGGTAAACCTCGGCATGATATCACAGAATGTCAACCCGGACCATATATTCGTTGAGGTGGCAAATCTTATTGCCGTGCCGGGGGTCTTCGGCTTTCTCATGGCGGCGCTGACTGCCGCGCTGATGTCCACAGTAGACACCCTGATCAATGCTGTCTCGGCCATTACTGTCAATGATATTGTGAAGGAAGTCAAACCGAACCGGGAAGACGCCTACTACCTGAAGTGGGCCCGTCTTATCGCCGTACTTGCCGCGGGCCTGGGACTTGCAATGGTTCCGATATTCGAAGGCTTCAAGTCAATCTATGTGGCCCACGGCGCCTTTACCGCCGCCATTACACCGCCGATGATTGTTACCATACTTCTGGCCGCCTTCTGGAAACGCTTTAACGCACCCGGCGCCTTTGCCACCATCGTGGGGGGAAGTATCATGATCGCCCTTTCGATAAAGTTCACGGTTCTCATATCGCCCTTTGACCACGGCGTTGCAGTCGAAGGCTACAAGTACATGCGCGCCTTATACGGCCTGGTGGTCTGCGGCGCCCTCGGCATCATCACCACCTACCTGACCGCCGCCCCGCCAGAGGAAAGAACAACCGGCCTGGTAGTCGATTCAATCGACGCGGCAAAGCGGGCCTTTAAAGGAAGCGGCGAACCGAATGACCATATAAAAGGAAAAAAAGCAACCCTGACTATCCATGTTGAAAACATCGAAGGTGTGCGGGTCAGCAAAAAAATCATGGACCGTTTAAAGGCCGAAGTTGGCGACATTATTTATCTTGCGGATTCCCGCTGGTGGTTCGGGGGGCTTCGTTCTGTCAAGCTCGTTGCCGGTGAGCCCCATGATGGACTGGATCGGGTGGCTATTCTTTCTGCCGCGTCACTTGAAGAGGGAAATCTTGACCCGGCGAGATTGCTGCGGGCTGAGAAGATAATTTAAAATCTTTTTCAGTAACCCGGGGCCTAAACCCCGGGTTACTGAAAAAGACCGGCTATTGCAGGATACTTTTATTCGAGTTTTGTCATACTGATTGCAGTTAAACAAAAACTTTGTTTCAGTGTGACTGCTTATCATCAAAGGCATCCACCCAGTCACCCCGTTTCAGCTTATGGCGGAAGTTTGTAGAGTCATCCTCAATAATACGGTGCAGATAATCAATATGCCGGTCAATGGAATCCATGTAAAGATTCTCATCGATACCATGGCGGTCCCTGAAATGGGCCTGTGCGTAAATAAAAACAGACTGGAGTGATCCATTGAGGCGCTTCAGTGTAATGTCATAAAATCCCACAGTCTTTTCAAGAATATCAAACTCCGTTGCATAATCGCCTATACCCGCTTCACGGAACTCCCTGTACAGAAAGAGAAGCTTTTCCAGGTAGGCCCTGTCGGACATCTGCCCCAGAAGGTCTGCCGTTCCAAGCATGCACCCGGAGATAAAGCTCGAGTGAGAATCAAAATCAGTCTCTGATATAGCTGCATTGAGTCCCGTACATTTAATCAGTTGCATAATAAGATCAAGATCTGAATTAAACACACCGAAGTGTTCATTGTTCTCATTGATAAAATCAACACTCCTCTCAACATGGCTCTCGGTATATTTTGCCCCCGTGCCCTCCACATCCCAGTCTTTCTGGATATACCCGGTATCGTGAAAGAGGGCCGCATTAAGAAGATTTGCCGCAGTACCAGCGGGAAGAGGTGTCTCGGTTAGATTGTATCCATCAATAAGCCGCGAGACAGCAAGAAGGGCATCCATAGTATGAGAGAGGTCATGATAGCTGGTATTACAGGCGCGGTATCCCCGGAACTTTCCATGAAAGAGTTTGATGGTCAGCTTAAAGTTCTTCTTAACACCCTTAAAGTCACCTGGCCTGTAGTGCCTGGTAAAATTTCTGGACACTTCACGCAGCACCTGCTTTGGTACTTTCGTATCAACCAGTGCTGATAACTGCTGAACTTTTGCATCCTTCATCCTGTCCTCCCTTTCATACCGCTGGCTTTAAAAAAACCGACACACCGTTCACAGAAATACAGCATCATATATATTTTCTGCAAGAAATTGTCTCTATAAAAATAATACTATATCACTACTTCAAACATGCAATAAAAAAACTTTTCTATCTCACTTGAAAACATTGAACCATTTCACGGCATTGAATTATTTTTCAACAGGTAGAACTTAAACAAAAACCGCCTCCTTGCGACTTCCAGATTAAAACATTGACAAAAAATCGCTGGAATGCAAGGCTTTTATAAATTTTCACGAAGGAAATCTCTACATGTCACAGCTCTCGCGGACTGAAAAAACGACTTAAAAATTATGTCCGGTTTTTTTTAATAGAAGCTGTATCAAAAGAGGACACATGGCCGCAGGGATACCCAAGATTGCATCAACTACACGAGCCCCCGGCTCATATAGCCTGCAATT
>CAZPEK010000340.1:0-4365 GCA_964585555.1 uncultured Leptospirales bacterium
ACTCTTTTTCTGCTGAAATGTCCGAGGGTATTGCGTATAACGGGTCCGATGATTCATGTCTTCATCAGGCCGACAAAGAGCCGGTTAGTTAAACCGGTTATGATAACAGGCTTTTTATTTTTTTTGAGTTTCTTTAATGATATAGAGACGACTGTTTCGGGGGTCATCCATGCAAAATCAGGAATATCGCTATAATTGAAGTCACTGTATTCTTCGGTAGCCATAAAACCGGTTTTAACCAGGCCGGGACAGACTGCCTGGACCTTTACTGAAGTGCCTGCCAGTTCATCGCGGAGGCCCGTATAGAAACTGTTCAGGTATGCCTTTGTGGCAGAATAGGTCACATATTCTGCAGTAGTGAGAAAGGCTCCAAGGGAAGAAACCGCAATAATGGCTCCCCGGTCACGGTTGATCATTCCCGGGAGGGCCGCCCTGGTGAGACGCGATGGCGCCAGGGTGTGTAGAATAATCATTTTGCTGATTTTTTCCGGCGCCAGGTCTGCAAGGTGTCCCCGGGTACCGAAACCGGCGCAGTTTACCAGCATATCGACAGGGGGACCTTCGGATATACGGGTTTCCATGATTTTGATACCTTTATCGGTAGACAGGTCTGCTGATATAATATCAACATTGATTCCCTGGGAATTCCTTAACTCATCGGCAAGAGTGCTGAGCAGCTTTTCTCTACGGGCTGTAATGATAAGGTTCATGCCGTCAACAGCAAGGCGCCGGGCAAAGGCTTCACCGATGCCGCTTGATGCCCCGGTGATGAGGGCTGTCTGTCGGTCTGTTGTTTTCTCTGTCATTGTTTATCTCTTTCTTAATTATTTCATTTCATCAATGATTTTTTTCATCTTTGGGTATACCAGTCTGTCGTAGTTTCCCGGAAACAGGCGGACAATAATGTCGGTAATTCGTACTCCCGGGCCGGGAAGTATTCTTTTTTTACCCCGACGAATTCCTTTAATTATTTTTGCCGCAGCCTGTGACGGGGAGATACTTTTTTGCCGTTCAAAGGCTCTACGGCCGCGGGCAGCCGCATCAGCATCAATCCCGGGAATATTTTCTATAATGCCTGTATCGATTACCCCGGGATGAACCTGGATAATGAAAATTTTTTCCTTTTTCAGCTCGAGGCGAAGGGCTTCGGAAAATCCCCGGAGGGCGAATTTTGATATGGTGTATGGAAGGGCCCCCAGTACTCCTGAAAGTCCCGCAAGGCTGGAGACATTGACAATAACAGGCCGGGAACTTTTTCTTAAAAGGGGAAGAAAGGCGAGGGTACAGTATACCGCTCCCCACAGGTTTGTATTGATTACCTGCTCCATCTCTTCTATCGTAAGGAAGTTGAGGTCAGCTGTTTTCCCGGCAATGCCTGCGTTATTGATAAGTATATCGATATGCGTATCGCTTTTCTGCACTTTTTCAGCCCAGGTGAGGACTTCTGAATTTATGCTGATATCAAGGGCGTCGGCGCGATATCTTCCCCCCTGATTTTTTATCAGTGAAGCAGTTGTTTCCAGGGATGCGGAATTGTAATCACAGAGAATAACCCTTGCCCCGGCGGCGGAAAACTGACATGCCAGGTCGCGGCCGATCCCTGAACCGGCACCGGTTATGCAGATTGTATGATTTTTAAAATAGTTCATCTCAGTTATTATTTGTTTTTATATGCTACTGTCAATTTTTAATTATTTTTTTCCAATGATCTGTAAAAATTACCTGAATGGTGACACTTTTTTTAATTCTTTTCTTGACAATGTATTGCGTGAAGTGATTTACTGCTCGGATTTTCAATTTTTGGAGGATTTATGAAATTAGGAAAATTTTTTAGTATAATACTTTTTGTTACCCTTTTTGCTTTTCCCGCCTGTACGTTAACGGGCTTTGCGGTTAAAGAGTATAAGCCGAATAACCGGCAGAAGAATATTGAGTATTCACCCGAATATCCCCTCGCTGGATCTGAAGAAAACCGGATCTTTGTCGGACTGGTGAAAATGACCATAGTAAATTATACAGAGTATCATCTGACCGTTAAATATGTTGGTGATCCCGGCGGCGCAGTAAAGCGTCGTTACTTTCGACAGGGAAATTCCCTGGTGCTCGATATGGGGAAAAAGAAATTGAGGCTCAGAGCCATCAGAAGCCTGAATAAGCAGAAGAAACTTAAAGACGGGCGCGTCGAAGAGTTCAACCAGTACCGTCTTTCATGGAGTGGTCTTGGGGCTATCGGAAGGGCTAAAAGGTCTCGGTCATGTATCATGGAAGAGCGGCCCGTATCGGCGGACAGAGCTTTACCAATAATGAACTTGATAACTTCAGGCGATTTATCAAAACCTATTCGCAAAAACATGTGAGGCTTTAATTTCGTGAAAGGAAGAAAAAAACCGGAGGCCCATGCCCCCGGTTTTTTTATTTTTACTGCGGAGTGAACATAAAGACCGGGGGATCGAGGTACTGGCTGTCTTCGTTGTCCATCTTATCGGTAATATCCTTATAGGTACGTTTTTTCATTTCGGCAAGAGTTTGTCTCGGCTTGGTAAAGGTACGGGCAAACTCTATAGCTTCTTTGAGGGTTTCTTCCGGATTCGCACAGGCTTTCTTGATAACATAGCGCTCTTCCAGTTCAGCTGCCCCGACTTTTCTTCCCGACCACTTCATGTCAATAAAGAGCTGGTAGCCGAGAGTTCTCTTCATCCATGCAATCATTGAAGGGGTAAACTGAATGTTGATGTCAACTTCGGGAAGGCAAAAGTAGCCCCGGTCTGCCCGCATGAACCTGAAGTCACAGGCCCCGGCAAGCATTGCGCCGTTTCCAAAAGCGTGACCCGTAATGGCCGCGATAGTGGGGAAGGGAGCCATCAGGCAGAATTTGAACACTTCATTGTGATCTTTGAGCCACTTACTGATAGCATCCATATCTTTCTTGCCCATTTTTTCCATCATCCAGGTAAGGTCCACACCGAGGGACCAGTTCTTCGGATCACTTGATGCCAATACCATTGATTTAACTTCTTCATCGGCAACCAGTTCATCAAAAATTTCCATCATGGTTTTGGTGAACTCAGGGTTGTGTCTGTTTTCTCCGTTGTCCATGGTTACAATGGCAACAGTTCCGTCTTTTTCCCATTTTGCTACTGGCATGTATTCCTCCTCACAAGGTTTGTGTTTTTCGTTTTTTGAATACGAGGCTGGTATCCCCGCATTCAAAATATATTATGCTTACAGTTTATCTGCAAGATTTTTCTGAGCTTTTTTAGCATCCTTTAGAATTGCTGCTATAACTTCCTTTACCGTCGGCGTGTCTTTGATTATACCGGCAACCTGACCGATAGGAAGAACGCCTTTTTCGTTGTCCCCTTCCATTGTTCCGTCTTTAAAGGCGTCAAAACCGACTGCCATGCGGGCCATCTGAATTGATTTTTTGGGGCCCATGAGCATGATACCCACCGCGAGCTTCAGCCATGGAAATCCGAGCATTGAGGCTATTTTTCTTGAATTAAAGAGGGCCGTGAAGGGATTCATTTTTTTGTTGATCAGGCGGCGCGCTCCCTTTGAGTCCATGACCCGGGCATTGAGGCCGTCGACCCGGTTTGTGTAAATGGTGGTGAAGGGGTCAAGATCATTGGTAACAGCTTTCTGAACCTCGGCAACCGGGCTTTCCTTCGTGTTCATGAAACGGGTTCCCATGGAGATGCCATCGGCGCCAAGAAGCAGGGCGGTGGCAAGACCGCGGCCGTCGGCAAATCCTCCTGCAGCGATAACGGGAATGTCAACATTATCAGCAATATAAGGAACAAGGGCGAGGGAAGTTACGGCTCCCCCGTGTCCCGCGGCTTCATGGCCCGTAACGATCAGGGCATCAGCGCCGTCACGCTGGGCGGCCAGGGCATGCTTCAGGGTTGTTACCGTGGCAATTACTGTGCCTCCGTAGGCATGTACCGCTTCGCATATCTTGTCGCCCTTTCCCAGGGCATAGTTAATTACCGGTACTTTTTCATCGATAAGTATTTTAGCGTTTTTTTCAGCCCCGGGGAAATAGAGAGTAACATTGGCGGCAAAGGGCTTTTTGGTCAGTTCACGCATTTTTTTAATATAGGCTTTCGTTTCTTCGGCGCTCAGTATACCCGTGGCGAGAATTCCAAGGCCTCCCGCTTCAGATACCGCGGCAGCCAGCTCAGGGGTACTGATCCAGCTCATACCGGAGAGGATGATAGGATATTTGATCTTGAAAAGTTCAGTGATTTTAGTCTTCATGCATAACCTCTTTGTATATAAATAATGAAAAATTACAATGTTATTTTTTGGCCCGCAGGCACTCTCCTGCCAATAACAAAAGAGGCTTTTTTTGAATGAACGGATACT
>CAZPEK010000341.1:0-4354 GCA_964585555.1 uncultured Leptospirales bacterium
TTCCACGTTGTTGGCAATCATTCTTTCCCGTTCGCCTGAACGAAAAGAGACGATCAAAGAAGATTCATTATGGCAAAGTCAAACTTTTCAATATCGAGATAGAGACACATCGCATCGGGAACCTTCAGGCTGAGGGGAACTGAACTCATATCCTCAGCAGACTCAATAGAACCTATAACCCGCTTCAAATATTTCGAAAGATCGACCTCCTGAACATGGAGCACCAGCTTTTTTGAATCTATTTTTGATAAATCCAGAATACTGTTAATAAGGTTTTTAAGGCGCATCCCTGTCTGTAAAATATCCTCAAGAAAAGAATTGTCGGCCTTCCGGGGAGAACTTCCTTCCAGGACCGCTTCAATTTTTGAAATAATAAGTGTCAGGGGTGTTCTTAACTCATGAGAGATATTTGTAAAAAAATCACTTTTAGCTTCATCAAGTTCATGAAGCTTCAGGTTACTCTTCTCCAGTTCTGAGCTGTTTTTTTGAAGTTTCTCGTTTACCTGGCTCAGTTCCCTGGTACGGTCATCAACCTTTTTTTCGAGATCCCGGTTCAGGGCATCCATCTCAATGGTAAGCCTTTCCTTTTCGCCAAAAGCCTTAAGAAAGCGTTTTGACAAAAGAAATGACTGGGAAAAAATAAAAAAGAGAATACCGTAAGGCGTCAACAGGTCGGTTTGTATTACCTGCTGGCCATGGAGTACATCGTTTCCCCCACAGGCAAGAAATACAATAAAAGAAAAAAGAAGCACCAGGGATCCATCAAGTTTTCTTTTCAGAGCAATAATAAGAGTAGCAAAAACCATCAGAGAAGAAAGCGCCAGAACCGGATGAAAATAAAAAATACCATGCGAAAATATTATCACCGGCGCTGCAAAAGTAAAAAGAGCAAAACCCGTTGCAAAGGCAACAAGAATTTTCATATAAAGAGGCCTGAAGATTCTGAAAAGATAATGAACGTAGATTACAACCGCGGCGGTGCCCATATAATATGAGAAATACTCAATAAAGACAACCCGGCGCCACGACAGTTCTGGGAAAAAAGACACCAGAACCTTCTCTCCCATTACCAGCACGCGGAACGAAACCAGGATACAGAGGATGCCGAAAAAGAAAGGCGACGGGTCACGCCTTCTGATCAGAAAAAGGGTTACCTGATAGAGCCCCATAAAAAAAATACTTCCGAAGAGAATAAGGTCAAGATAAATGTTTTTTTCTCTCTCCCAGGCAAGCACTGATGCCTTACCCATGGTTATTGATTGAAGAAGGCCCCATTTGCGATGATGAAAATTGGAGATATGAAAAACAATATCAACGACAGGAAAATTTGATGCAAAAAGAACCACCCCCGGGGCATATTCAGGAACAGTCTTCTCCCGGGTTATACCGGCGGTTCCTCCGCGGGAAACTTCCTTTCCATTGATAAAAAGCCTGTAGGCGGTATTAATACTTTTCAGTTTCAGGGCCAGATTGAGCTGATCGTTTTTCGGGCCCCTGGGAAAAAGAATTTTCAGGCGGCATGAGCCATATCCTGTTTCTCCCCCGGGACTATCATGAAGGTGGCGGCTGTTCCAGCGCCCCGGCACAGAAATGACTCCGTCGTCCCGCTTTGCTGGGATTTTCGGATCAATATGGCGGCGGTGAAAATACTTCCAGTCGCCGTCAAGGGCAACCGGTGCACCAGATGGGAACCCGGTGTTTCGCAGGTCAAGGACGCCGTCTTTCACAAGCGGCACCGGGCCTGCCGAGGCCCCCTGGTTTCCCGAGACGGAGAGGAACAGGCACACAAAGGCCAAAAAGAAAACGTATTTTTTTACTATATTATTCACAGCTTATTCTATATATAAAGCTAGATTATTATCGATACAGTAACTCGATATTTTTCAGCCAGTAACTTCCGTCATTTTACCTTTTTTCCTTGAAAAAACAATATTTATTTTGCAGAAAGGAACCCTCCAGCAATTTTTTTGCCTGCTCTTTTCATGAAACTGCCGGTTTACGACCCTCTTTTGAACCTATGATTCCCATTGGAAGCAGGGGTACCAGAAAAATTATCAGGGCCGAGATAAGCACCCCAATGGCAAAAAGTCCCCGGTACCCAAGGGCTTCGGCCATGAGACCTGAGAACCACGCCCCGGGAGCCTTTCCCACCACTTCAATACTTGCCAGAAGCGTATAATGGGTGGCCCCGATCTTTTTATCCACCATAGACATCATAAAAGCAAACATTACTGTTGTAAGCATTCCCCCGAAAAAATGCTCCCCGATTGTTACGGGAATCACGGTCTCAGGTACCACTGTCCCGATAGAGAGAAGAAAAATCCCAACAAGGGGCACAAGGCGAAAGATGAGCGCCGTCCCGAGGGCATGTTTCATCTTCATTTTTGAAGCCACAATCCCTCCCGCAAGACTCCCGGCAATACTGGCCCCCATGCCCCAGGTCCCAACCCAGAGGCCTATCTGCCCTGTTTGAATACCCCCGTCTACCAGAAAGGGTTTAAACATAATATCAATCATCGACTCGCCGAATTTATACGTTGCAATAAATACCAATACCGCAGGTGCGCCCCTGGTCTTAATAAATGTAAAGAGGGCCGTCAAAATTTCACGGATTCTCATGACCCCCTGAAACGCTTCAATGCCCGGGGTATTCTCCCTGAAAAAAAGAACTGCCGGGAGCGGCAGCAGGGCTGCACAGGCCATAACAAGAAAGTATCCCTTCCAGCCGAGATAACTGCTTAGCCAGACCAGGAGACCACCGCTGAGTATCATGCCCGCCTTGTACCCCACAACCTGGGCAGCATTCCCGTAACCAAGCTCACCAGAACCGAGTATGTCTACAGCAAGTCCATCAACCGCAATGTCCTGGGTGGCTGCAACTAAATTCATCAGAAAGACCTGTACCAGCAAAAGCGTCAGTCCCCGAGAGGGATCAACCAGGGATGCTGAAAATATAGTTAAGAAGAGAATAATCTGCAGGGGAATAATCCATGACTTTCTTTTTCCAATTCGAGGCGACCAGTACCGGTCAACCAGGGGCGCCCAAAGGGCCTTAAAAAGCCAGGGTGCCGCAAGTGCAGAAGCAAAACCGATTGCAGCCAGAGAGACCCCCTGGCTGCGCAGATATACCGGCAGGGCTGTTGCCTGAAAACCGAAAGGCAGCCCCTGGGAGAGATAAAGCAGGGAAAGTAAAAATATATTGAAATATGAAGTCTTTTTTTTATGCATAGCCATGGCGTCCTTATCAGATCTACCATGTATAAAATAGTAAAATTATTTTTCAACCCTTTCCTGGTGAAAATTTCTGAGGCATGCAGCAGACTTTTCCTTTAATTCTTGTGAAGGAAGTTTGCAAATCCGCCTGCCCTGTACCCGCAGGCATAAAGCCGGGGAGTCAATATCGAAAAGGAAGTTTACGAATCCATATAAAAGGGATCTTCCCCTGAAGTGACACCCTTTTTATCAAGCTTGAGATCTCCACCGCAGGAGGGACACTGCTCGATATCTTCACGTACCGGGTAATCATTGCCGCAGTAAGGGCATACCTTCATGGTCAGGTGATGCTGAAAGTCTTTGAAAACAAAAAGCTTTCTTCCTTCCTTTGCCATTTCTTTTGCCAGGCCTGATCGAAGCATGATATGTAACTCTGCGGCAACCGCGTCAGATGTGCCGAGTTCACCGGCAACCTGTTCTTCGGTAATCTCACCATTGCGGCGCCTGGCAAGTTTTAAGATTCTGTTGCGGATTCCCGCGGGGCGCATCGCCAGTCCGCGGACAAAAAGATATATACCCGGAATCAAAAAAACAATTCCACACATGACAAAGACGGTTCCGGGGCCCACCCGGGAGGGATCGCTCTTTGAAGCGGCAAAAAAGAGAAGCCCCAGGCCGATAGAAGGCACACCGATGATAGAAAGAAATCCTCCAAAAAAAATACGGGCATTCATCACCACTGCTCCTTAGTTGTTCTATCCAGTTCATCACCCATCGCGGTGAAAAAACCTTCTATCTTTTTATCAGTAAAAATTCTTTCCTCATACTGTTTAAAATCAGCGGCAAAATCAGCAGGATGAAGGCTCTTAAATTTCACTTTAAATGTATCATTGATGTCATGAATTTTCCCGGCAAAAGAACTACTCTTCTCTGGCACATCAATATTAAGTTTAGATAATGTAGAGTACTTATCCTGAGAAGACTTAACGTCTTTGACACTTTTGGTAAAAACATCGATTCCCTTCATGAGCCCCTTCATGAGGGCGATAAAAGAAACTGACTGGCGTATCCCTACCTGAAGGCTTTCAAAGGCCGCGTTCAGTTCTCCCAACTCCCCGAGACTCCCGGCAATATTGGTTCT
>CAZPEK010000342.1:0-4353 GCA_964585555.1 uncultured Leptospirales bacterium
TCCAGTTCAAAATATTCTTTTATATGCAGAACTTCTTCTTTTAAACTAACTAATGCCGGCAATAGTCATTTCTGATAATCCGGAAAATGCTCTTGAAAATGAGCCGCGTATTCGCCTCACCGGTGGTGTTCATGGGAGTGAAATTATTTCTGTTGAAGTTATGCTTCATTTTGTTGAACACCTTGTCTCTTCATATGCAACGGATGTTACAGTAAAGAGTCTCGTGGATAATAACTATATTGTGGTTATTCCGGTGCTTAATCCCGACGGCTACATGGCAACAAGCCGGCGAAACGCTCACGGTATTGATCTGAACAGAAACTGTTCAGTGCTCCATGATACTGATGGTGACGGAACAGCGGAAGAATATTTTACCGCTGGCGGTGATCATGGATCTGCATTTTTTACTGAGCCTGAAACCTCAGCTCTGAAGAGTTTTTCCGAGGAACAGATTTTTCATCTTTCAGCTACTTTTCATAGCGGCGAAGTGGTTGTAAATATTCCATTTGACTTTGCTGATGACAGCGTGGCCGCAACCACACCAGTGGAATACGATACGGTAAACCAGTTTGGACGCACCTATGGTACTGCCGGTGATTCACCTTTCAAAAGTCAGGACGGCTATTTGAGCCTGGCAGATGAATACGGGGTCGTTAATGGAGGAGACTGGTATATTGTCTATGGCTCAATTCAGGACTGGAGCTACTTGAATACCGGTACCCTTGATATTACCATTGAACTTGCTGTTTACAGCCCTTCAACCGTTGAGGGTATCGAAGAAGTCTATGATTTCAATGAGGACGCCCTGATGGATTACATCACAGCCGCATCACGGGGCATCAGCGGCACAGTTAAAGATCAGGATGGCAACCCTCTTGCCGGTGTTTCAGTGTATGTGAAAGATGCCGATTTGGTTGCAGGTGATGACCAGAAGGGCGATCTTGTTACGAAAACCGACAGTACCGGATGGTATCATAAGCTCTACTATCCTCTGGATTACGGTACCGGTAAAATTCTCACCCTGGTCTTTGAAAAAGATGGTGTTTCCATAGAAGAGGCCGCCCCTGTACTGACAACTGATGACTTTGCTGTCACTCTTGATGTAACCTTGGCTCCTTGATTCTTTCTCCCGGTTTTCTTAAACTTCCTTTCTCAATATGAAAAATTGAATGCATAGTTTAGTATTATTGTTGACATTAAAACTTGCATTTAGTATGCTGGTATAGTAAAATGATGCAGGTATATCTGTACCTGTTGCCACTCTGTAAAACACAAAGGAGGGTGTCATGAAAGTATCCATTGATGGAATACTTGGCAGCGCACGGAGGATTAATAATCAGAGGCAGACCGAAAATGATAATCTCGGTAAGGGCACAAAAAGCGTAAAAACTGATACTGTTGCTATCGGCAGTAGAGTAAATTCCCGCCTTGATGCCATTGAAGCTGAATTACGAACCATCCAGTCGTCACTGACCAAGAATCAGATAATTCGCGCAGGCGTTGATAATCTGAACCAGGATCTCAGCAATGGAGGAAACAATCAGCAGGCAATTTTAGCTGATACGACCTTTGAGGGAGACCGGGTCTTGAATAAATTCGTTGGATCTGAAATTACTCCCGCGGTACTTGAAAAGAAAAGTACCGATATCAGTCATCTCATTGCTGATGATGCGAACCAGCTGAGCAGACTTCAGGTTGAAGTAGAAAACCTGATGGCCTCGGATCTCGCGGGAAGCGATAAGATTGAAAATGTAATGTCAAATATTGAGACCGCTGTTCAGAATATTGATTCAGGAGTGCTTGATAATATTTCTACACTTAGACCTGATGCGGTTGCCCGACTGATTAAGTAACCACAGCGTAGCTGTCAATAAAAAAGGGATGCCCTTGAAAGGGCAGTCCTTTTTTTTATTCCCTTTCAGAGGACTTAAATATGCCCTGACCTTTTTTCCCTCCGGGGGGTCACTTTTGTAACGGCACAAACCGGTCGCCTCGGCTCCGCTCGGCAACCGGACCGGTTGTTGAGGGTCGCCGAGACACAAGCTGGTTACCAGGAAATTTTTAGCCCCATATTTTTATATTCTTTAAAATGTTTATCCTTAGAGAGAATCGTCAAATTGTTCTGAATTGCCTGCCAGATAAACAGCCGGTCAAAGGGATCTTTGTGAGAGTATATTGGAAGTTTATAAAAGCTTGATACGTCATATTCATTCAGGTGAAAAATATCGAAACCCGCATCCTTTACCGCATCGGGCAGCTCATCGGGTGTAATATTTGTTAATTGTAATTTACCGGTATTGTATTTTAAAGAAATTTCCCAGAATGAGATAAGGCTTACATAGACTTCTTTTTGGATATCAGTAATAATGTTTTTGGCTTTTTTGGAGATATTATCCGGTTCGAAGAGAACCCAGAGCAGGGTATGGGTGTCGAGCAGGTATCTCATAGATCGAAAATCTCTTCTTCTGAAATTTTAAAATCTTTTGAAGCTTTAAAACCGGCTTTTCCCGCCAGTATGCCAATGTTTCGTTTATTCTTTTTCTGGTACTTTGAAATGGGCACGATGACGGCAACCAGTTCTTTTTTTTTGCCGTAAGAGACGGCAATTTCTTCACCATTTCTTACTTTATCAAGTACTTCAGAAAATCTTTTTTTCAGTTCTCCAACCTGTAGTGTTTTCATGGTAACAATATGGTGATATCTTGACAAGTTGTCAAGAAAAAGTGATGCTCTTGAAGGCTGTTTGCTGGGGGTATTATTGTTTTTTGTTTTCATGTTTTTTGTATTTATACGAAAACCGGGTGGGGGAGTTTAAAAGTTTTTGGCGGTAAGGGAAAAATTTTTTAGTTGCCAGTGGTAATGCCTGCTTACTGTCTGTGATATTCTTCCATGTAAGTACGCGGGTCTATTATTCTGCAGTTTTGGAAAACTTTCAGAACCAGTAAATCCCTGTCTCCCGTGATGATCAGGTCGGCTTTGCACTCTTCTGCCAGGTGCAGTATGTTGTTATCGTCTCTGTCCCGGCACAAGTCCGGTACTGGTCCCCCGGGTTCAATGATCTCAAAGGCGGTCATGAGAAAATCTCTGGTTCGTATCAGTTCACTTGCAGGAACCTTGAATTTTGTCTTAAGCTTTTCAGTAGTTTCGGTGATAATCCATTCTGAAATAAAAAGCCTGTGCCCGTCAAGGCAGAGATCCAGTACCCGGGATGACAGCCCCTGGGTGAGAAAAGCTGATAAAATGACATTTGTATCAAAGACAATTTTCATGAAATTTCATTGAATATGTCTTCGTCAGTCAGGGCTCCCGCCTTCTCGCCATAGGGTACCAGGAGCTTTCTGATTTCATGAAACTCTTCATGAATTATGTACTTTTCAATAGCTTTTTTTACCAGTTCACTTTTTGAGATGTTGAACCTGCCGGCCGCGTCTTCGACCTTTTTTTTGAGATTCCTGTCTATGCTTATGGTCATGATTTCTCTCATTGTTTGCCGCTCCGTTGACTCGCTGTACTGTTAATGTAATAATAATTATTACAATTGTCAAGGAGGATGTGGTTTTGTTGTTCTTTGTATAGTATACGAAAACCGGCGGGTGGAGTTTAAAAGTTTTTCTGGCAGTTGCTTTATGGCAGGCCTTAAATGCCCTCACCCCGCCGCCGGCGCGCCCTCTCCCATTAAGAATTGAAAAAAGGAGAGGGCTCATTGTCATGATGCTGGTTGCCTTTCAAGGATGCTGTTTGTAATTGCTTGAAGCAAAATATTTATATCAGTATTTATTTCTTCATTAGTAACCCTGATAAAAAGGATCCCCTTTTCTTCTATAAGCATCTGGCGGAGACAATCATACTCTTTTTGTTTTTCATGGATTTTTCCATCGATTTCTATTGCCAGCTTCTGTTCATGACAGTAAAAATTTACTACAAAGCCAAGCACTACATGCTGGCGCCTGAATTTGAGGTTTCGATACTGCCGGTTTCTTAACTGCTCCCACACCAGCTCTTCCTCGTGGGTTGAATTTTTTCTAAGTTTTCTGGAGAATGTTTTTTTATTGTGATGCATGGGGTTCCTTTTTTCTCCCCCTCTCCTTTTCTTTTATTAAATGGGAGAGGGGGTGGCCCGAAGGGTCGGGGGTGAGGGCACTAAGTTTCATTCTAACCTGTAACAGTATACGAAAACCGGCTGGTGTAGTTTAAATGTTTTTTGGGGTGGGAGAGGGAAGGGGCTTTTTAAATCAGAAAACCCCGGGTGTTTGCCCGGGGTTTTCTGATTTAAAGTTGATTGCTATTTTTTCTTTACTCTTTTTAGCCTTAAATTTTTTCCGTATCTATGTATAGTATTTGAAGAGAAGTTGT
>CAZPEK010000343.1:0-4336 GCA_964585555.1 uncultured Leptospirales bacterium
GAATAACCGGCCTCTGAGTAAAAAGATGCTTTCCTGTTTTAAGGTCAAAAACGGTGGCACAGAGCCACCGGTCTTCATTTATCATAAAAGAAAGTTCAACCCGGGCGCGCTTTTCCCCGGGGCTGTGAGGCGGATCGAGAAAACCGAGGGTCGGATCATCTTCGTTGAGAGGGACCACCAGGGATTTTTTATTTTCGTCATCAAGGGTGTGAAGCTTTCCCTTTTCATCCCAGGCAAACTCCTGGCCGGCAGCATGCTTTTTACCAATCTCGCAGATCACCAGTTTAAAGAGACGCTCAGGAACCCCGAGGGCGCAGGTCGGTATAAGCTGACGCTTCCAGAAATCCTCACGGGTAGGGAAAGGGGTGCCCGATGGTATGATGATATTGTATTCTTTTTCGTGGCTCTCCCGGTCATAAGTAAGAAATGCATAGTCATGGGTGATGTGGTCGTCTTTGTATATTTTTTCAGCCGCAAAGGCGGCGGCGCCAAAGGCGACAGCGTTAAAGGGCTGCCACGCCCTGACCCGGTCACGGCCGAAGCGCTCTTCAATCAGTTTATAAACCCCGGGCAGCAGGGTCGATCCCCCGACAAGCAGCACATCAGTAATTTCTTTCTCTTCGATTCCCTTCTGCTCTGCCCGGGCGATCAGCGAATCAATACCCCGGTCAATCATATCATAGAGGCCCCGGGTTTTGAGGAGCCGCGTAAACTCAGTCTTTGATATATCAAGGGTTTTTTTCAGATTCTCCCGGTTACCCGGTATCGCCATACCGTGGGAATTCAAAATACTTGAAGGAAGAAGATAGAAGGTATCCTTTTCCTTGAGAAAAAGGGATTCCTTAATGCGGCACGCCTCGGCAAGCAGCATCCTGAACCACCAGTTGACAGAAGGGTCAGTCGCAATGGTGTCAAAATTGTAGCCGTAATGTTCACAGACCTTTTGAAGCAGCCAGCCGTCAATAACGTTTCCCCCGAGAGGAATTCCTTCCTTTGCCACAACGGTACAGCGCCCCTGGTCACGGCCCGACTCTTTAGTTTTTATTAAAGCATAGTCGAGGGTTCCGCCGCCGAAATCGATAACCAGAATATTTTTTCTATCATCAAGACTCAGGCCGTAACCGAGAGCCGCGGCCACCGGTTCATCAATAGTCTTTATTTTTTTCATGCCCGCCCCTTCGGCAATATGCTGAAGGCGGGCGCGGTAAAATTCGTAGAAGTCAACAGGTATACAGTAGGTCATCTCTTTCAGGGAGGCGCCGGTGGTGTTTTTTATTTCAGAAAAAAGATTATTGAGAAAAATACGCGCCGCATCATCAGGGGTATATTTCCATTTACCGAGTTTGCCGATAAACCGATAGCTGTTTGCCCCGAGGAGAGGCTTAAAACGGGTAACGTACTGTTCTTTAAAGAGTCCCCCGTCACGGGCATCAGCCCGGCTGCCGATCAGGGCACCGGTCTTCTTCTGCCTGTTTTTAAAAAAGAACCTGAAGGGAAAGCCGTACACTTCGGAGGGAGGGAGCAGAAAGAGACTCGATGGTATGGTATATGAATCATCAATGACGCTGTCTTTCACAACATTGCGGCATATCGAATCAAGGCGTATAATTTCAGGGCGCCCCAGTTCGTTGTTCCACCGGGCGACCACCGTGTTGGTTGTTCCGAGATCTATGGCGTAAGGCGCGTCTTTCATTTCTTCTTTTCCTTTTTATCTGTCATACTCAAAGCCCCCTCGACATTTTCCTTTGCCACACTGAGAGCCCCGTCGGTTTCGCCGAGTTCTGCAACCGAGAGCCAGCCACCATCAACACCGAGGCGCGACTGGATCTGCCCCATGGCGGCAGTGGCTTCTTCGCGTATTTTGGAACCGCTCCCTTTCTTTGAAAGATTATGAAGCTTTTCCATCGACTCAATGGTCCCGCAGGTTCCCAGAGCCCTCACGACATAAGGCAGTAACGGACCGGCATGTTTATCAAGAAGGCCACCCAGAAAAGAAGAGAGTGTATCATCACCAAAGGCCTTGAAGGCCTTCAGGATAGCGATTCTTGTTTTTGAATCTTTTCTTTCAGTATATATTTCTTTCAGCGTACCGACACTTTTGACATAGCGGTTAACCTTAAAAAGATTTATAATCTTTATTGAGTCAACAGCATCTTCCTTTTTCTTTAAAATAACAAGAAGATGATTCATTCCCTTCTCTTCTAATAATGTTGCCGCTTCAATTTGAATCTCAACAGAAGGATCATTCATTGCATCGCTGAAGACCCCCGTGAGTTCTTTTGTCCGGGGATACCGGAGAGAAAGCATCCGCAGATTATTAAGGCGAACCTCGGGATTGGTATCATAGAAAAGATTATGTATAAGCATGTGCTTCACATCGCCTTGAGCAGACAGGGCCCTGCTGACCGCAGCGGCTTTTCTAATCAGCCTGACAAGTTTTTCCGCGGCGGTGCCATACTGCGTGAGGCTGACCTTTATCCATGAATTAGAAATTGAGAAAGAACCCGATTTCTCAGAGAGCTGAATAATCAGCTTTCGAGTTTTCTCATTGAGAACTGCAGCAAACCACGTCGGCTCCGATGCCTCAAGGAGCATCCTCTCATCGAAATAAGCATCTCCTACCTGAACATCTTCCTTTCCGATATCTTTTCTAAGCCTGCTGACCAGGTTTTCTCTCTTAATACTCATCAGGCCGCTTACGGGAAGCTTGTGGCTGAGAAAAATATCATATCCGGCTTCTGCATCTATCTTCAGGGTAAATTCGAGGCCATCAACAGTTCCTTTGCCATAGGCGCCATTCTTGCTGCAGGTCCCTTTCAGCATGCGGCAGGCATTGCGCAGGGCGGTTTCGCCAACCGTTACAGGATACTTGTCTTCTCTGAAGGGATCATCTGATACATTGCTGTTCAGTCCATTCTTGTTTGCCAGAATACTTACACCAACAAAAACAGCAGTCATTATGACAAATACAACTCCTTCCATATACCTTCCCCACGGGATTAATACTTTTTAGCTTACTACTATGTAAATTGACCGATGGTGAGGCAAGGAAAAAATATCTATTGATGGGGGCGCTTGTCTCGGCTCCGCTCGACAACCGGACCGGTTGCTTATTCTTTTTTGCCAGTTGTTAAGGATTATAATGATAACCCAGGTCCACCATTCCTGAATCAACAGTGCCGTCGACTCTTGTTGTGCGTGTATCCAGGCCCCGGCTTGAAGCTGTTACACTGCCGTAGTTGACACAGCTACTGCTGGTGCTCAGGTAATAATTCCCGTCAGGCCCTGAGAAAAAGGATGGACTGACGATAAGTACATGAGAGCTTGCTGTTGCACCTGCCGGTACACCTCCCTGAATGAGGGAATAATATACATTCAATGTATGTCCGCCTCCATCTTCAGCAATCTGGGCCTCGTCTGTTCCGCCATAGGCAGCAGTGTTGCCGAACATAATGCATTCAGAAACCGTGACACTGCAGACATTACCGGTGCTGATAAGATACAGCGCCCCTCCATTCGCTGCAGAGGAGTTACAGCTCAATGTGCAGATAGTTATTGAAGCCGTCAGCCCGTAGTAAAGGCAAACTGCGCCACCCACATTGGCCTGTGTCCCTGTTGTAGTATTGCTGTAAAAAAGACAGTTGAAGAGGTTCACCGTTTCTGCTCCCGTACCGCCTGCTCCATAGATAGCGCTTCCATCTGTAACTGCCGTGTTATTGTAAAATATGGAATGTCTAACCGTCATACCATACCAGAACATAATGCCTCCACCACCCGTATCGGCAGAATTGCCTGATACCGTACATCCATCTATAATGATATCCGCACTGGATGCATATATACCCCCGCCGTATTGCAGAGAACTGTTATTGCTTATGGTACAGTTCTTTACCGTACCGGATCCCGTATAGAAGCCGATTCCACCACCATACTGGTCCGAGCTGTTGCCGAAAATATTACAGCTGGATACAGTATTGTCTGCTCCGGAAATGCATATACCTCCTCCAAATCGATATTCCCATCCAGCATTGGGTCCGTTAGCCGTTCCGTTCGTTATGGTGCAGGAGTCGATACGGGCACCGGTGACAGCACTTCCAAAATAAACAACATGGTATGCTACATCCTCTCCATCTAGAGTCGTTACACTTCCCGAGCGGTCTGACCGGTATGATTCAGTACCGGAAAATCCCCCAAAGAGCCGGACACCAGATTTCAGACTTACTACCTCTTCGTTGGCCGCACTTTGCCGGGTATAGGTCCCTGCGGCAACCCATACCTGGTCGCCGCTTGAGGCTGCGTCTACCGCATCCTGAGGATGTGCGTATGCATTGGCCCA
>CAZPEK010000344.1:0-4327 GCA_964585555.1 uncultured Leptospirales bacterium
GTCATGAACCGGTCGGTTACCGATACGGGTGGCTTTGTTCTTCTCATTCCTCAGTTTACTCTCTACGGTGATGTGAGAAAGGGAAAACGCCCCTCGTATATTGAAGCAATGCCCCCTGACAGGGCGGTGGTTTTTTTCGATGATTTTGTTGAACTGTTTCGGCGGATGTATGGTAATGTTGAGACGGGGCAGTTCGGGGCTGACATGCGGGTCTCCCTGGTCAACCGGGGCCCGGTGACGATTCTTCTCGACAGCAGTAGAAACTTTTAGCAGGGGAAAGATTCTTATACTGTATCAGAAGGTGTGGCGACAATGACGACAAAGGGATACGGAGTAGTTCTTTCGGTAATGATTGCAGGTTTTCTGTTTTTCGCCTGTAGTGAAGATGTGAAGCCCAACAGGGTTGAGCTTGAACAGCTTGAGATTGACGGGTCAACCAATGACCGATATCTTTTCAGAAAAGAAATAGAAAAGGAACGGGAAAGGAAGAAGCGCTTCAGGGAAAAAGAAAACTTTTAACTTCCCCCCGGTATATATCCGGCCTGTGCCCGGGAAAAAATATTTTACTCATTAAGGAGATGTGCCATGAATAAAAAAATATCCTTTATACTTCCTGTATTTATCCTTACCGGTGCTTTTCTCTTTAATCAGTTTTCCTGTCTTAATAATGAGGCAACCGGGCCGGTGCTTTTTGGTAATACCGACGAGTCTCCCCTGAAGGCGGAACTGGAAAAAACTCATGCCTGCGAAATTCAGAATGCCTTTACCAAAATATACAACATGTACCGCGATTCAGTTGTTTTTATCACCACGGAGCAGTTTGTCCGGGTACGCCCTCATCCCCTTTACAATGATCCGGTGTTTCGCCAGTTTTTTCGTCAGCCCAGGGGACAGCAGCAGGTGCAGAAACGCACCGGTCTTGGTACGGGATTTATTCTTTCCCGTGACGGATACATCTGTACCAACCATCATGTCGTCCAGGGTGCGACTAATATTTTTGTGAAGGTAAACGATAAAAGCTATAAGGCAAAAATATATGGAAGTGACAAAAGAACGGATATTGCTCTTCTTAAGATAGAGACCCCCGGTGACCTGAAACCGGTTTATTTTGGTGATTCCGATAAAATAAATGTCGGTGACTGGGCCATTGCCATTGGTAATCCCTTTGGTCTTGACAGAACTTTTACCGTCGGTGTCATCAGCGCCCTGGGACGGAATGATGTTGATATGATGGGGGGAGCCCATATCCAGACCGATGCGTCAATTAATCCCGGAAACTCGGGTGGACCATTGATAAATATCTTCGGCGAAGTTATCGGAATCAACCGGATGATATATTCAAAGAGCGGCGGGTACATGGGCATCGGTTTTGCTATTCCCGTTAACACGGCCCGTTCCATTCTGGCACAGTTGAAAGAATATAAGGAAGTCAAGCGCGGCTACCTCGGTGTCAGTATTATTCAGCTCAATGATCAAAATGCCCGGGAGATGGGGCTTGATAGAGCGAAGGGTGCATTTATCGGTGAGGTTGTCTCCGGGAGTCCCGCGGGCCGCGGTGGCATAAAGGCGGGGGATATAATTCTTGCCCTTGATGATGTGCCCATTAAAACCTATAAGGATCTTTTAAATATTATCGGCCAGACTTCTATCGGTAAAAAGCTGAAGGTTACGGTGTGGCGTAATAAGAGAAAGCGGACTCTCTATGTGAAGATTGTTGAACGCCCGAAGGAATGATGTGAAAGTTTCAAGGAACAGGTAAAAAGGGAAAAGGAAGTTTAGTCTTCCTTTGTCCCTTCTGCTTTTTTTGTGTCTCTTGTCCGTATGCGGGCAAATATTTTTTTAAGAATAAAAAAGCAGACAAGCCATACAGCAATTGCCACCGGTATCCAGACTATGACCGCCCCCAGGTTGGCCACGGCAAAGGCGTGGAGAAATGCCAGGGGATCTTTTGTTGCCAGAAGCTGAATCTCTGACATGCTGAAGGGCACCGGGGTGCCCGTTAGCTTTCCTCCCAGTTTCAGAAAAGGAAGAAAAAAGAGAAGCTGCAGGGGATAAACGAACCACTGGATTAGCTGGATGACCCCCATGTTTATTTTTCGGGCAAAGGAGACAAAGGTGCAGATAATCGTTGTACTCCCGAGAATGGGGATAAAACCGACAACAATGCCCCAGGAAATACCTTCGGCGAGTCTCGAGGGAGAGAGGCCCTGTTTTAAGAATCCCGTAATGGGATTGATGAGTTTTTCTTTTAGAAATTTTTTCATTGTTTGAATACCCGCTTTTTTTCCAGAACCAGTACCGGTTCAACAGACCAGAGATTATTTTTATCCATGAATTCATGGCTCAAGGGATGCATGGTAATACGGCGCTTTTGCCCGGTCAGTTCACGGTAGCGGGGAAGTTCGAGCCATCGGTAGTAGGTAACCTTTAAACTGTCGCCTTTCACTTCCACATCAGAAAATCCCCAGGAAAGCTCCCCGTAGACATGGTATTTTTTTGTGAAGGGGTCTTGCTGGTAGAGTCCTTCGGGAGAAGTCCGGTCATGGTACCATGTTTTCCAGCGGTGTTTTCGCCGTGTCATGATGTAGCTGTCGAGGCGTGAGCCCCCGCCGCCGTTGATGACGATGAAGGTCCCCTCGTGTGCCGAGTCCCGGTCCATCCAGAAGGCATCGAAGTGGTGATCATGGCCTCCAGTGACCAGGTCAACCCGGTACTTTCGAAAAAGGGGCAGATACTGTTTCATCAGTCCCTTGTTCATATTAAAATCACCGGTACTGACGGGACTGACGTGAAGGGAAACCATGATCCAGCATCGGCCCGCTGCTTTTTTAAGCTCTCCTTCGAGAAACCGGTACTGAGCTGAGTTGAGAAGTCCGTTGATGCCGCTGAAGCTGTCAAAGTTATGAAGATAGATGACCCGCATGGGCCCCAGGTCAAAGGCGCCGTAACGGGGCTGGTCGAGAAGATAGTCCCGGTTGCCTCCCCGGTCGTCATAGGTCTCATGGTTCCCCAGGGGAATTACTGCGGGGATTTCGCTCAATAAGGGGCGGGCACTGGTGAGAAAAATTTCCCATGACGCAATGTCGCTTCCCCGGTTGGCAAGGTCCCCGACGAGAAGCGCCATGGCGGGGCTCTGACCCCGGTTTTGGTAGAAACGCCGGGTCACCAGGGCAAGCTCACGAAAGTGACTGTGTTTAAAGGTTCCATGATTCGAAACATCTCCGATAATGGTAACGTGTAGTGATTCAATATTCTTATCGGGGAAAACGAAGCTCCTGACCGTCATGTCGAAGCGGGGAATTCGGTAGTAGCAGGTTTTTCCCCACTCGAGTCCCCTGACGGCAACGGAGCGGCGTTTGTTTCCCCTGCCGGTAAAGATGTGCGCATTACTCATATTCTCTTTGTATGACACCTCAACTGCCGGAGGCTCTGAGCCGGGATGGGGATTAAACCACCAGATGGTTACCTCCTCAGTATTGAGGGAGTGGGGGCTCTGAGCCGGAAACTGGAGAAAGGGGCCGTAGGCATAACGAAGTTCCTCCTGAGCCGAGGGATAACTTCCTTTCAGATAGGTGCGGTACAGCCCCGGCAGCACCAGGGCAGCGGATACTTGAACAATACAGAGAAAAACTGCTGCGGCAGCGAGGGCTCTTGTAATATTTATGTGAAGGAAGTTTTTTTTTCCTTCTATCATGGAGAAAACCGACAGGCCCGCTATAAGCAGGTACCCTGATATAATCAGCCAGAAGGAGCCGGCGAACTGGCTGGCGGGATAGGCGGCAGCCAGCTCAGAGCCGAGGAGGATGCGGGCGACTGCAGCATAAGCGATTAAGCCCATCAGATTTATGGAGGCCATGAGAAGAAGAAAACGATTCATGTCTCTTTATCCCCGGGGAAGATTTCTGTGGCAAGGAAAAAATTTCAAAGCACCTTCTGAAAGGTGCGAATATCTTTTGAAGGCGCGGATGGCCATCCGCGCCTTCAAAAGATATCCGCATTTAAAAATATCCTTGATTTTCTTCCTTTTTCATGATTTATTCGTGCTCATGGTGCCATAGGCGCTAAAAAAATGTTAATGAGGTATCTAATGAACGATATCGGAAAAAAAGCAGTTTATTTTTTACTGATACTGGTGGGGCTCTATGTTCTGTTTAAGTTTGTTCTTCCTGTCCTTTTTAAGCTCCTGGGATGGGTTATCGGGGCTGCCTTTACGGTTATCATGTGGGTTGTCATTGGACTGGCTATTGTAATCTTTGTCAGCTATATCATTCAATATCTTAAGAAATAATGGTTGATTAATACCGTACTTTCCTGTGATGTCGTTTTT
>CAZPEK010000345.1:0-4327 GCA_964585555.1 uncultured Leptospirales bacterium
CAGTGGCACCATATCGGCGAAGCGGGATCAGTGAATTTTGAATCTGTTTCTCGTGTCAGTGACGGAAGAGATGTTGTCGTGGAGGTACTTTTTAATTACCTTGATTATGAAAACAGTGAGTACATTTGTTCTTTTTCCCGTGACATTACAACACGAAAAAAAGTTGAAGGTGAACTTAAAAAATTATCACAGGCTATAGAACGGAGCCCCTCTGTAGTTGTAATTACTAATCGTGAAGGGATAATTGAATATGTTAATCCTGTGTTTACTGAGGTGACTGGATATACCCTGAACGAAGTAATCGGACAAAATCCACAGATACTTAATTCAGGACGCCTGCCTTCTGAGTATTACCGGGAACTGTGGGAAACAATATTGCGTGGAGATATCTGGAAGGGGGAGCTTGCAAATCGTAAAAAAAACGGAGAAGAGTATTGGGAGCTCGCTTCTATTGCCCCTATTTATGATGACAGCAATGAGATAACCCACTTTGTGGGGGTAAAGGAAGATATAACTGCCAGCAAACTGGCTAATGAAAATTTACGAAAGAATGGACGACGCCTCCAGGGCACCCAGAAAATAGCGAAGCTTGGAATCTGGGAACTCGATCTAAAAACTGACAAGCTTTTCTGGTCTGATGAAACTTTTAATATTTTTGGAAGGAATCCGAAAAGCGAGGCACCTTCCTTTGAAGAGTACATAGATATGCTGGTCAAGGAAGATCAGCAGGTCTTTAGAAGAAAGTTTGAACGGATTGTGAAATATCGTGAAAATTTTGAACTTGAAGTCCGGCACAATATGCCTGATGAATCACTTGCCTTTGCCCAGACCAGTGTTGAGCCAATTGTTGTCGGAGATCAAGTTGTGGGCCTTCGGGGTTCCGTCCTTGATATTACTGATTTGAAAAGAGCAGAAGAGGGACTCAGGGTTGCGAAGGGAGAGGCTGAAATGGCAAATCGTGCCAAGTCAGATTTTCTTGCCAATATGAGTCATGAAATAAGAACTCCTATGAATGCTATAATTGGAATGAGTCATCTGCTGTTGAAAACTGAATTGTCCGACCGGCAGCTTGATTATGTTCGAAAGATGCAGATAGCCTCTCAGAACCTTCTCGGGATTATAAATGACATTCTTGATTTCTCAAAAATAGAAGCAGGCAAACTGTTAATCGAAAATATTAATTTCAGTCTTAAAACGGTAATTGAGAATATGATGAGCCTGATGACCATAAAGGCTATTGAAAAGAATCTTGATTTGATTGTTAAAATTGATCCTAATGTCCCGATGAACCTTTCGGGGGACCCTCTTCGTCTTGGACAGGTCATGATTAATCTTGTAAGTAATGCGATCAAGTTTACGGCCAGGGGTGAAATTGTTGTAACATCCTCTCTTGTCCGTGAAGAAAATAATAATATAATACTTAAATTTTCTGTGCAGGATAGCGGAATAGGTCTTTCTCCTGAACAGGTAAAAAATCTTTTTCGTTCTTTTACCCAGGCTGATTCGTCTACAACCAGGAAATATGGAGGTACAGGCCTGGGGCTTAGTATCAGTAAGGCACTGGTTGAAGAAATGGGGGGAGAGATAGGAGTTCGAAGTATTGAGGGCAGAGGGAGCCTTTTTTATTTTACTGTTTGTTTAGGCAGGCAGAGTGCTTCTGAAAAGAATTATAATTTTCCCGCAGAACTGAAAGGCTGCAGAGTGCTTGTGGTGGATGACAATGTTACTGCACGACGGATAATTCAACGGTTCCTTGAGAGTTTTTCTTTTTCCGTGGTGACAGCTTCAGATGGAAAAGACTCTCTGAAGAAGATCAGGGAATACCATGAAGAAAATCCTTTCAGATTTGTTTTCCTCGATTGGGAAATGCCGGATATGAATGGTTCTCAGGTGGCTTTAGAGGTGATTAATGATGCTGCAATTACCGTGAAACCGACCATGATTATGATAACCGCTTACGGCCGTGAAGAAATAATGAAAGAGGCCGAAGATGCGGGTATTGATGGATTTCTCATTAAGCCAGTCAGTAAGTCACTTCTTTACGATACAATGATGGAAGTGTTCTTCCAGAAACATTTAAATGAGAAGGAAGAGGGCAGTATTGACGCCAGGCAGCTGGAAAACAGTGGACTGAAGGGGGTCAGGGTTCTCCTCGTTGAAGACAATGAAATAAACCAGCAGGTAGCAGGGGAGCTGCTTGAGCAGGAAGGTGTTCTTGTCTCAATAGCGGATAATGGCAGGGAAGCTGTCGATTTTTTGAAGAGTGATCCGGGAGGGATAGACCTTGTGCTTATGGACCTCCAGATGCCCGTGATGGATGGTTATGAGGCAACTGTTGCAATTCGAAATGATTCTGCCTTAAGAGATATTCCCATTATTGCGATGACAGCGGATGCCATGGAGGGAATTCTTGAAAAGACTGTGGCTGCGGGCATGGATGATTACATAACCAAGCCTCTGGATGTTGAAGGCCTCTTCCGTACAATATATTCATGGGTAAAAACAGGCAGCAGTACTGATAGTTTAATCAGGGAAGACGGTACTTCTGAGGGAGAATACCAAATGAGTGATGAGTTTGCCAGTTTGAACGGGATCAAATGGAAGGAAGGCCTAAAAAGAGTTGCAGGTAATGAAAATTTTTACAGAAAGCTGCTGGTAAAATTTAGCAAAAATAACAGGGAACTTTTAGCAAAATCAAAGGCATTATTCGAAGAGGGAAAACAGAAAAAAGCTGAGGCTTTAGTTCATTCCCTGAAGGGTGTCTCCGGCAATATCGGTGCTTCCCTCCTTTATGAAATTTCAGTAACCCTTGATGAAGAATTAAAAAAAGATAACTCTGACAGGGAAAAAATAATTACTCTTTTTTCCGAAGGAGCAGAAGAGCTTGAGAATATTGTTGCCTCAATAGACTCTCTTTTCCAGGACGATGAAAAAACTACAGGGAGAGAGCAGGAGTCCTTTGAGCTTACCCCTGAGGTGAAAATGCTGCTTGATGAACTGTTCACCTGTCTCGAAGAATTCAGTACAGAATCTGAAAATGTTTTTGAAAGATTAAAGGTATTGGTGAAAGGAAGTTACACGAAAGAATTGAAAGAACTTGGAGAAATGATAAAAAACTATCAGTATGAAGAAGCCCTTGTGAAGCTTAAGAAAATATTAAAAAGGCAGTTATAAAAAAGTGTGCTATGGGGAAAAGTTATGGAAGTGTCAGATAAAAAAGCCTCTGTACTTATTGTAGATGATATTCCTGAGAATATAGATATTCTCAGAGGTGTACTCGATGAAACTTACGAACTAAAGGCAGCGACGAGCGGTGAAGTAGCGGTTCGTATTGCCCAGCAGGCTCTTCCCGATTTGATTCTGCTCGATATAATGATGCCGGATATGGATGGTTTCAGGGTATGCGGGCTTTTAAAAGAAGATCCCCGTACTTCTAAAATTCCCATAATCTTTGTTACTGCCCTTGATGATCAGGTTGACGAATCGAAGGGCTTTGATCTCGGAGCCGTAGACTATATTGCCAAACCGGTCAACCCGGATATTGTCAGGGCACGGGTTAAAACTCATCTTGCTCTCTATGACCAGAACAGGAATCTTGAAGAACTGGTTAGAAACCGTACCATTGAACTGCATGAAACAAGGCTTGAGATAATAAGGCATCTTGGACGTGCTGCAGAATATAAGGATAATGAAACGGGTCTCCACGTCATTCGTATGAGTAAATATTGTCAGCTTATCGCCATGAAAAGCGGTCTTTCTGATACAGAAGCCGAGTTGATAATGAATGCCGCACCAATGCATGATGTGGGTAAAATTGGTATTCCCGATGTGATTCTGATGAAAAAAGGACCCCTTAGTGACGAAGAATGGATTATCATGAGGAAGCATCCCGAGATAGGTATTCGTATAATCGGTGAACACTCTTCTGATCTTTTGAGAATGGCCCGGTTAGCCGCCTTGACCCATCATGAAAAATTTGATGGTACCGGTTATCCAGTAGGGCTCTCAGGTGAAGATATACCCCTGGTGGGAAGAGTAACGGCTATTGGTGATGTTTTTGATGCTCTTACAAGTGATCGTCCCTACAAAAAGGCCTGGACCCTGGATGATGCCGTAGACCTGATAAAAAGTGAAAAAGGGAAACATTTTGATCCTCTGCTGGTAGACGCTTTTCTGGAAAGTCTTCCCGAGGTCATTGAAGTAAAAGCAAACTATGGAGATGAGGTCACTCAGTGAATGTCTGGCGCTAATCAAATATTATAGTTTTATTGCCGCTTACAAAAATCCGGTCTTCAAAAACAAGCTTGAGTGACTGGGCAAGAACCAG
>CAZPEK010000346.1:0-4316 GCA_964585555.1 uncultured Leptospirales bacterium
GCTGTTCTTCCTCTTCTTTATTTTTGTTCATGTACAGGTTCCGAAAAAATATTTATTAGTATGTATTATTATTTCAGTTCTAATTGACGTCAAGAAATAAAAGAAATGATATTTCGGGAAATTTTTTTGTATTATTTATGAGGCATGGTTATGATACATTCAATGTATCGTAATATCGGTAAAGGAGAGAACTTTCCAGTGGGCCGGGGGATCGGGTAATCCCGGACACATGGCGGTATTTAATGAATTTATTTAAAGGAAGTTACACTTTTGCGGCCCTTTTGCTTGTTCTGGTTTTTCAGGGCGGCATGCTCTATGGAAGTGACAGCAGGGATTTTCTGCCCGGGAAGATATCTCTCCATCTCAGCCCTGGAATGGGAATCCTCTATGGGGCCATGGGAGAATATGTCTACAGCGGTGGGAAGAAGGTAAGCGACCTCAACTGGGACATGAAGCCCCTTTATATTTTTCAGCTTCTCGGAACTCTCAGTATCAATCAAAGATACTGTTTTTCTCTTCGTTATCGGTACGGGGTCCCCCGAAAAAGCGGGGAGGTAACCGATACTGACTGGGATCTGAATTTTCCAGGATCCATTACCTTTTCAGAACATGACGGGGACACGCTCATGTACCATGAGATAGAAGGGGCTTTTGCCGCCCTGTTGTTTTCCCGCTACGGGATTACTGTAAGGGGTGGCTTTTCATACCTGGTAATGGCCATGAAGAGCGAGGCGCGCAATGGCACCCTGTATGAAGAAGGAATCGAGACGAATACATTTGATGGCCCTGTTATGAGGTATCTGCAGAGCTACCAGGTGATTCCTTTTCGTATCGATGTATGCTTTAGGCCCCTTTCCGCCTTTTCCGCAGGGGTATCTTTTGCCTATACGCCTTTTTTGTTCTGCAGTGCAACGGATATGCATTTTTTAAGGGACAAACAGTATGATGACCGGATCAACTGGGGACATTTTATCGAGGTATCCCTTAAAGTGGCCTGGCATGTCACTACAGGAGTTCAGTTTTTTATCAACGGTCAGTTTCGGTGGATACCTCCGACTGTGGGGGACAGCAGAACAATGACCATCAGTACGGGATTTAAGAATCCATGGACAAACAACACCGCTGGAATTTCTCTTTTGCAGAAATCTTTTTCCCTGGGGGCAGCCCTGCATTTCAATTTTTTCGGGAGATAAGTTCCTGTAAATTTTCTTGCAGGAATACTTCAGCTGTGGTATTATTAATACTATTATTACACGCAACAGGGAGTTGTTGATGAAGGAAGAAGGCACATCAATTATCGTAATCGATGATGAAGATATGGTGCGTATCAACCTGGCTGATTTTCTTGAAGATGAAGGCTATCGGGTAGCCAAGGCCGCCAGTGGAGAGGAGGGCCTTCAGCTGGTAAAGAAACAAAAATTTAACATAGCCATCGTTGATATGCGTCTTCCCGGTATAGACGGAAATACCTTTATTCTTGAGGCCCACAAACTTCAGCCTGAATTGCGCTACCTTATTCACACCGGTTCAGCGGATTATTCCCTTCCTGAAGATCTTCGGTCTATCGGTATCTCCCAGGACCTGGTGTTTTATAAGCCGGTTCATGACATGGATGTGATTAAGAACAGCATTTTTCTTATGCTCCAGGGATGAGGTCTGCTTCAATGAAGCATATCGCCCATATTCTCTGTATTGATGATGAGCCGATGATTCGTGAAACTATCAGCGATTACCTGGTTGACGAGGGGTATCGTGTTTCCCTTGCGGCTGATGGTCGCGAGGGCCTTGAAATTTTTTTTAAAGAGAAACCTGACCTGGTAATTGTTGATCTTCGTATGCCCCGTGTTGACGGTTTCGAGGTAATCAGGGAGATAACTTCCTCTGATGCTGAAATTCCCATAATTGTTATTTCAGGAATGAATGATATCGGAGATGCCCTTGAGGCAATTCATCTTGGCGCATGGGATTACCTTAACAAGCCCATTGATGATATGGGCATTCTTCTGATGGCTCTGAGCAACGGGCTTGAAAAATCCCGCCTCTTGAAAGAAAACCGCCGCTATCGGTCCCGGCTTGAAAATTTGATTAAACAGAGAACCGATGAACTGACTAAAAGTGAAGAACGCTTCAGGCGCCTTGCTGAAAATGCCCATGATATTATTGTCAGAATTTCTCTCCCTGATCCGGTTTTTCAATATGCCAATCCGGTTATTGAAGATGTCACCGGTTATGGAAAGGACGAGTTTCTCAATGATTTTGACCTGATGTACCGCATTGTTTCTGAAAACTACCGGGAAACCCTTCGTCAGTTTTTTCTTGATGCTGCCGGGGGAAAAGTTTCTGACAGCCTTGAGTATATGATTCAGAGTCGTGATGGAAGTAAAAAATGGCTCCTTCAGCGAAATGTACTGGTTTATGATAACGGTACTCCCGTCGCTCTTGAAATAATCGCCAGTGATATCACAGCCCGGAGGCGAGCTGAAAAAGAAAAGGAAATGTTTATTCATGATCTTGAAACGAAGAATGCTGAACTTGAACGCTTTACCTATACGGCATCTCATGATCTCCGCAGCCCCCTTGTAACGATTAGAGGTTTTATCGGCATGCTGAGGGATGATATCAGCAGCGGGAATACTGAAAATATTGAAGAAGATCTCGACAGAATCGACGGGGCGGCGGAAAAAATGCATAACCTTCTGTCTGATCTTCTTGAACTTTCACGGGTCGGACGGGTCATTAATGAAAGCCGCCGGGCAGACCTGGGAGAAGTAATTGAATCGGTTAGTGAAACCCTTTATGCCGTGATGAAAGAGAAACAGGCGGTTCTGAAGATGCCGGATAAACTTCCCCCCATATATGGAGATATTCCCCGGATAGAGGAAGTTTTTCAGAATCTCTTTGAGAACGCTTTAAAGTTCGGTCCTGAAAATGCTGTTACGGAAATCACCATTGAGGCTCAGAGCCGTGATGAACTGGTGGAAATAATTGTCAGGGATAACGGCAGGGGAATACCCCCTGAATTCCATGAACGGGTTTTCGGTCTTTTTAATAAGCTGGATAAAAAAAGTGCCGGCACTGGTGTGGGGCTTTCCCTGGTGAAGAGAATTATTGAGGTCCATGGCGGGGATATTCGTCTCGAATCAGCTCCCGGGAAGGGGGCGGCTTTTATTTTTACCCTTCCTTTTCCTGCTGATGAAAAAATTTAGATATATCGTAAATCACCGCGTTGTCATGCGTCACCTGAGGCAGAATGGTTTAACCGCGTTATATGACTTTTACCTGGTCATAAAACAGAAGGAAATTTTTTAATTTGTAAATCTACACCTGCAGTTCAATGGGGTGGATATCTGCCCGATAAAATTATTTGTTTTCAGAGAATAGAATTAACAAAATGAACAAAAAGAACAAAAAGAACCCAAATGTAGAGTACCCTGATTATATGATGCCGCAGAAAAAGTTTTTGTTCGACCCCCGTACCCTTGATGAAATAAGGAGAAAAGCAATCGGGAAACCGGTTGCAGAGGCTTTCGATTTTATTATCGAAGAGCTCAACCGGGCCTACCCCGGCCATATCTGGAAAAAGCAGAACTGGATCTTCAATAACGCGGGAGGTGCCATGGGACAGCTTACCCTTCTTCACGCCTCTATACGGGAATATATCATATTTTTCGGGACCTGTATCGGCACGGAAGGGCATTCAGGCAGATATGCCTCTGATGTCTTTGATTTTATGATAAAAGGGGAGATGGTCTGTGAATATGAAGGAATCTTTGAACCTGAAGTCCATGTCCCTGAAGGTCCGCCGGCATTTCTTGCTTCCAAGATCATCAAACACTACCGAATAAAGGATGAGGCCTGGATGCTTGAATACAGCCGCGGTAATATTATCAAGATGTTCCCTTTTGGAACGACTGATTCATTCATGTCTACCCTTGACTTTCGAACCATTGGCCGCCTCTGTATCCAGTATGGCAAAATGACTACCTGGGGACTCCTGACGAAGGGAAAAGATCTGACGGCAATACTGAAATTCCTTGTCGCTGTCGGCGTGCTGTGGTCTCTTTTTGTATACCTGATGCCTTTGCTGCAGTAAAAGTATTCAAGGGAAAACGATATTTTTATTGCACTTCAAAGGAGCATGTTTGCCGTCCGTGAATACATTATTCCTGCCTCAAAATTTTTTAAAAGGACCCTCTTTCGGGACCCCTTTCCTCTGGTTTGGACAAAAATTATAAAAAGTCAGTTCACTAAAACTGCATTTCCCGACCCAGAAATATTGGAGTTGATACAAGACAAAGGTTTACAAAAGGAGTTTT
>CAZPEK010000347.1:0-4304 GCA_964585555.1 uncultured Leptospirales bacterium
TCTGTGAATATGTGTGTCCTTCGAAAAATGAGAGTCAGCATATGTTGAGACAGGGCCTTGATCTGATTGAGAGAGAGGGGTAGCAATGATAAAACGCCTTCTGGAAAAAACTGAGAAACTTTTTGAAAAGGGTGGAAAGCTTGAAATTTTCTTCCCGGTGTACGATATGCTGGCAACTATGGCTTTTGTCAGTCCTGAAAGAACAAAGAGCGGAGCTCACATTCGTGATTATTATGATATAAAGCGGCTTATGATTTCTGTTATTTTTGCGGGTCTTCCTGCTTTTTTCTTCGGAATATATAATGCCGGGTACCAGCATTATATTTCCCAGGGAATCAATGCAGGTTTTATCGATATAATGATAGAGGGAGCCTGGCTGGTAATACCGATACTGGTTGTCGCCTATGGGGTAGGGGGGTTCTGGGAAGTTCTCTTTGCCATGATTCGAAAGCATGAGGTAAATGAAGGACTCCTGGTAACAGGCTTTCTTATTCCTTTGATTGTCCCGCCAACGATTCCCCTCTGGCAGGTTGCTGTTGCCACATCCTTCGGCGTTATTGTGGGCAAAGAGGTCTTCGGTGGTACGGGAATGAATGTCTTTAATCCTGCACTGGTTGCCCGGGCATTTCTTTTCTTTGCCTATCCCGCGGCGATTTCCGGAGATTCGGTATGGGTTGCCACCGGTTCTAAGATTGTGGATACTTTTTCAGGGGCAACGCCCCTGGCGGTTGCTTCGCTTAAAAGCGCTACCCCGGTTGTTGAAGCCCTTGCTGATAAAGGCTATGGATTTATGGATATGTTCATTGGTCTGATTCCCGGAAGCATCGGGGAGACCTCAACCCTGATGATTCTTCTCGGGGCCTTGTTTCTTATTATTAATGGTGTCGCCAGCTGGAGAATAATTCTTTCAGTGTTTGCCGGCGGTATTGTTATGGCCCTGGTGCTGAATGCCTTTGCCCCAACACCTGAGAGCATGCTTGCACTTCCTCCCCATTATCACCTGGTCATGGGAGGCTTTGCCTTTGGTGCGGTATTCATGGCCACCGACCCGGTCAGTTCATCGGCTACCATGACGGGTCAGTATGTCTATGGATTTATGATTGGTATTCTCGCGGTGCTGGTAAGGGTATTGAATCCCGCTTATCCCGAGGGGATGATGCTGGCGATTCTTTTTATGAATGCCTTTGCACCGCTTATTGATAATATCGTAGTCTGGAACAATATCCGCAGGAGGAAGCAGCGTGCGACAGAGTAATACCTATACAATAATTTTTATTTCAGCTGTTGCCATGATTGCCGCCCTGGTTCTTTCAATCGCCTCGCAGGCATTAAAAGACCGGCAGCAGCTTAATGTTGAAATTGACATGAAGCGAAATATCCTTTCGGCCGTTGAATTGCTTAAAAATGGTGCATGCGCCGGCAATACTGGTACTGCCAGGGATTCTTCCTGTGATATCAGCTGCTGCTATAAAAACAATATCTCAAGCTTTCTGGTTGATTATCAGGGAAATGTCATTAAAGACGATTCACTGGTACCTGAACGGGTCAGTATAGAAGCTGAACTCGATAAGCCGGAGAAGAACCGAAAGTATCCGGTATTTGTAAGAAAAGAGAAAGGAAGTGTAAACGCCTACTGTATTCCCATAATAGGGAAGGGCCTCTGGTCAACCCTCTATGGATATCTTGCCCTTGAAAGAGATCTTATTACAGTCAAGGGCGTTACCTTTTACAAGCATGGTGAAACCCCGGGGCTTGGTGCTGAAATTGAAAAGAGCTGGTTTTTGAATAATTATAAAGGGAAGAAAATTCTTGATGCCGGGGGAATTCTCCATCCCATCAGAACAGTAAAAGGCACGGTGCGCAAAAATTCCCCCACCGCTATTCATGAAGTCGATGGCATCAGCGGGGCTACCCTGACATGCAACGGGGTAAATGATTTGATAAAGGCCGGCCTTGAACGCTATGAGCCTTATTTTAATGCAACACGGAGGAAGCGGTAATGGCTGAATCAGGAAAAGAACCCCTCCTTTCGGGAAAAAATAAAAAGGTACTGACGCAACCGTTGAGCGAAAATAATCCCATTACCATCCAGGTGCTGGGAATCTGTTCAGCCCTTGCGGTTACATCACAGTTAAAGCCTTCTCTTGTAATGGGGCTTGCGGTAATCGTGGTATTGACCTTTTCAAGTGTCATTGTTTCAATGATTCGAAAGCTGATTCCTGCGAAGATTCGCATCATCGTGGAAATGACTGTAGTTGCCGCCATGGTAATCCTTGTTGACCAGATTTTAAAGGCCTATGCCTACGAGGTTTCAAAGCAGCTCTCTATTTTTGTCGGGCTGATTATAACCAACTGTATTGTCCTCGGTCGTCTCGAGGCCTTTGCCCTGGGAAACAAACCGTGGCCGTCACTCCTTGACGCCCTTGGAAACGGAATCGGCTATGCCTTTGTCATTGCGATGGTCGGTTTTTTCAGGGAGATTCTTGGTGCCGGTAAGATCCTTGGATTTCAGGTGGTGCCCCAGGCCCTGTATGATGTCGGGTATGTGAATAACGGCCTGATGGTTCTTGCTCCGGGAGCCTTTATTTTTCTCGGATTTTTTATATGGGTTCAGCGGACCCTCAACGGCTACCGTGAAGAAGATTAGGAGGAACCATGGAACTGGTTAATCTTGCGATAAATTCAATTTTTGTAAATAACATACTGCTGGCCTATTTTCTCGGGATGTGCTCCTTTCTGGCCCTTTCCAAGAAGCTTTCGACTGCAGTGGGCCTCGGGCTGGCGGTTATCTTTGTGCTGTCAATCACGGCTCCTGTGAACTGGCTGTTAAACGAATATATTCTCAGGAAAGGCGCTCTTGTCTGGATCAGCGAAAGCCTTAAGGATATTGACCTGAGTTTTATGACCTATATATTCTTTATTGCCGTTATTGCCGCCATGGTTCAACTGGTGGAAATGGTCATTGAAAAGTTTTCCCCGGTACTCTATTCATCCCTGGGCATCTTTCTTCCCCTTATTACCGTGAACTGTGCGATCCTTGGTGTGGCCCTTTTTATGGTGGAAAGGAAGTATACCCTTGCTGAAACCACTGTCTTCGGTGTGAGTTCAGGAATAGGATTTTTTCTCGCCATTACCCTGATGGCGGCAATCAGAAAAAAAGTTAGATACAGCAATGTGCCCCCGGCGCTCAAGGGACTCGGCATTACCATGATGATTACCGGCCTGATGGCTATGGCCTTTATGATTTTTTCAGGGATTCAATTAGGATAGGTTTATAACCATGATTACTATTATTATTACTGTCGCCGTTACTGTCGCCGTTATCCTGATCCTGGCACTTCTTATTGTCCTTGCTGAGTATAAGCTGGTTAACAAGGATGATGTAAAAATAGTCATAAACAGTGATGAAGACAACCCCCTTACTGTTGAGTCAGGACGTACTCTTCTGTCAACATTATCTGAAAAAAATATTCTTCTTCCCTCGGCCTGCGGCGGCGCCGGAACCTGTGGAGTCTGTGAATGTAAGGTCGAATCAGGAGGAGGAGACCTTCTGCCTACCGAGACAACTCATATTAATCGTAAAATGGCAAAGGAAGGATACCGTCTCGCCTGCCAGGTTAAGGTAAAGGAAGACATGCGTATCCATGTCCCGGAGGAAATTTTTTCTATTAAGAAATGGGATTGTGAAGTCATCTCCAATAAGAATGTTGCCACCTACATTAAAGAATTTGTCGTAAAACTTCCAGAAGGAGAGCTTCTTGATTTTAAATCCGGCGGCTATATCCAGATAGAAGCGCCCCCCCATGCCATTGATTTCAAAAAAGATTTTTTCATCGAAGAAGAGTATCGTGATGAATGGGAAGATATTAATCTCTTTGACCTGAAATCGAAGGCCCATGAACCGGTTGTGCGGGCCTATTCCATGGCAAACCATCCTGCAGAGGGGAATATAATCAAGCTCAATATTCGCATTGCGACTCCGCCATGGGATCGGGCAAAGGGGAGATTTAAAAATGTTCCTCCCGGACTGATGTCTTCGTATATTTTCAGTAAAAAACCGGGAGACCGGGTAACGATTTCAGGGCCCTATGGTGAATTTTTTATTAAGGATACTGACCGGGAAATGATTTATATTGGCGGGGGTGCCGGTATGGCCCCAATGCGTTCACACATCTTTCATCTTTTTCATACGCTGAAAACGAACAGAAAAGTGAGTTTCTGGTACGGCGCCCGATCAAGGCGGGAAATCTTTTACGAAGATGAATTTGAGGATGTGGGAATTTATAATTTCTCAATCTGGTGTA
>CAZPEK010000348.1:0-884 GCA_964585555.1 uncultured Leptospirales bacterium
CTCTTTCGAGAAAAAAATAATTAACACTTTAATTAATGAATTAATGGAGAAAATAAACCATGTTGTCAAGGAAAATATGCTTTTAAGCGACCAGCCGGACTGACAATGGAAAAGCAGGGGAGAGGAAGTAAAAGAAATGGTACTGTTTTCAGTGTATTTCCCTCTTGCAGGGTAATACATGCTGAAAAAATTACGGATTTAATACTGATATTCATCATTTTGCTGTTGACGTAATATCCTGCAGAAGACATTATATTATTCAAATCTCCCCTGAATATCAGAGATTATATTTTATTCGAATATAAATAGAGGAAGGAACCGGAATGACCTACGCTGATCCAGTATACCGCTCGCTTTTACCATTGTTAATTTTTAACACTGCATTTATGACCGCTTTTATCTATTTTGCAATTTCATTTCAGTTCAGAGAAAAAAAAGCAGAAGATGCCTCACGGCTTCACAACAGTTTTCTCGGATATTTCTTTCATTCTTTCTGGTTCTGGCTGGTTGACCCGATAGTTAAATTTCTTGCCTTTCTGCGCATGACTCCAAACAGCGTTACTTCCCTTTCAATACTTTTATCACTATACACCGGATATGTTTTTGCTGTGGGACATCTTGATTGGGCAGGGTGGCTGGTTATTATCAGCGGAACCTTTGATCTCTTAGATGGCAGGCTGGCCCGTTTGACGAACCAGACCACTGAGGCAGGGGCTTATTACGATTCCTGCATGGACCGATATAATGATTCTTTTGTCTATATGGGCCTTGGTTTATATTTTATAGCAAGAAATTTCACCCTTGCCGCTGATTCTTTCACGGTTTCAAAGCTTGATTTGTTCATGCTTCTTTTTTATCAGCAGCGTCAGTTTCGTCGTCGACCT
>CAZPEK010000348.1:894-4301 GCA_964585555.1 uncultured Leptospirales bacterium
TTTTATAGCAAGAAATTTCACCCTTGCCGCTGACTCTTTCACCGTTTCGAGACTCGATTCATTCATGCTTCTTGTCGCCATGTTTTTAATTGTCGGATCCAAGGTTATGAGCTACGCAAAGGCAAAGGGAGAGGCCATGGGGTTTAACACCAAGAGGGGATTGATGCAGCGCCCTGAGCGGGTAATGTTTCTTGGCTTTATCGGTGTTACTTATCCATTCTATGAAATTATCGCAGAGCGTAACCAGTTTCATCCCGATTCGGTACTTATCGGCGGTGTCATTCTAATGACGATCCTGGTTAACTATTCAGCTATAGTCAGAATAGTGGTGCTCTTTCGGAAGATAAAGCAGTCAGAAAAAGAAGGAAAGACCAGTCAGTAGTCTGCATATGAGCGATGTCCTCGGATACCATTACCTCGCAGAATATCACAGCTGTGATATATCTGTAATTGACAGTGAGCCTGATATATCACAGATTCTCCTTGAGGCTGCCCGTATATCCGGGGCAACTATAATTGATTCTCTCTTTCATTCCTTTTCTCCCCAGGGCGTAAGCGGTGTTATTGTTATTGCTGAATCGCACCTTTCTATTCACACCTGGCCTGAGCATGGGTACGCGGCGGTTGATCTCTTCAGCTGCGGTGATTTTGACTACCAGAAAGCCCTCGATTATATTGGTGATAACCTGGTTTCCCAGGAGCGAATATATTCAGTGGTTGAGCGGGGTAATCTTGCAGGGCGATGTGTAAAGGAAGTAAGGGCCCCCGTTTCAGAAGATTTATAAATAGTATCTATTTTCTTTTTTTTATGCGATAGATGAAGATAAACAGCAGTAGAACCCCTGCGGCAGTCAATATATCATACAGTTCCATCTTACGGCAGTTTCGGCAGGTTTCTGCACTGGAGTAAAGGGTCTCTACCCCATGATGGCTGTGTATAAGATTTTTTTTTATCATATTACTAACTGGTTTTTTTACTGACATTATGTTACTGAAAAAGTTAAAGAAACATACCCTGCGAAATCTGCTGCTTCGTGTTTCTATCTTTCCCGTCGGGATGATTATTATTTCTATAATGGCTGTAGTCATTATATCGAGTATAATTCTTGAAGACAGGACTGATGAATATGTCCGTGAAGCGGGAAAACAGGTGGTTGTAGAAACGACAGAGACTTTAAAAGCTACAGGAGAAGCGACTCTCCGCGAGCAGACCGCTGCAATTGTCAAGCAGGTTGACCTGTTCCTGCGGCTCCATCCTGAAATGACGCGGGCAGGCCTGAAGGGAAACAGGGATTTTAGAAATCTTGTACTCCGTAGAAGCGGCGATACGGGCTACAGCCTGATTGTTGATAAGACAGAGGAACGGGTACTGCTGCATTTCAAGAAAGGCTTTGAAGGTCTCGCTCTGGGAAAGGTCATTGCAAATCACAAAAACATGCAGGTCCCCGGCACGTCAGGAGAGCATTATTCCGGCTACTACTGGTGGAAAGATGATAAGGGGAAGCGTATAAAGAAGTTTTTCTATCTCATGAAGGTTTCCCGGAGAACCTCAGACCAGGGGGAAATTGCCGTAGCATGTACTATACAATATGATGAGTTTGTGAAACCTGTTGCTACTGTGCAGACCCTGATGAAGGAGGCGACGGGGCGGATTCTCTCGGTTTCCCGGCGCTTCATCGCCGTGACCGGTGTTATTATTTTTTTCCTTCTCGGTGCGGGTTTGTTAGGGGCTTTTTCGAGTTTTATCATTCAGGTGAGAAAAATTGAGCGTCCTATCGGAGAGCTTCTTGACAGTACCCGCCAGCTGAAAATGGGTAATTTTGATCATCGGGTACAGATAGATGAACCTGTTGAGTTCAATCTTCTGGCTGATTCCTTTAACCAGATGACCGATGAGCTGGAGGAGCACCGGAACCAGCTGGAGAAAAAGGTTGAGCAGCGGACCACCCAGATTCAGCTTTCTGAACAGAAATATCGTAACCTTGTAGAATCAACGGGTGATATTGTCTTTTCCCTTGATTCAGAGTTTAGATTCCTTACGGTAAACAGGGCCCTCAGGCGTCAGCTCGGCTTTGAACCCGTTGAAGTTCTCGGTACCCCCCTCTATGATTTGCTTCACAGTGCCTCGGAAAAGGAGGCCCAGATTGATCAAAGCCTTTTTTTTGATAAGCTCCGTTCTCTTAAAAATGACGGGGATACCATTTCTGTTAAAACTTCCTTTCGCCAGAAATATTCTACTGAGCCCCGGGACCTGAGAGTCAAGCTTGAATATTTTATGACAAAACCTGATGTTGAAATTCTCGGAAAAGCTTCAGGCGTGGCAGCCGATTCACTCCAGGCGCTCCTGATCGGAGAGAGTCAGGCCTATGTAACCAATAACTATATTATTAATGCTGAAAATATCAGCCAGAGGATTACCCGTAATCTTATTAAGTATGTGGATAAGAGTACCGCGGTCAGTATCCGAATTTCTGTTCGTGAAATGATTATCAATGCCATTGAGCATGGGAACCTCCAGATATCCTTTAAAGAAAAAACCGAGGCTCAGAGGGAGGGGAGCTATATGCAGCTTCTCAATGAACGGCAGAATGATGTACGATACAGTGCCCGCAGGGTCGAAGTCGATTACGCCCTCTCTCAGATAGAATTTTCAGTTCGTATCAAGGACCAGGGAGAGGGCTTTGATCACCGGGCGGTGATGACCCGGGGTGTTGAGGGCGTTAACCGGGAAATGATGATGCACGGCCGGGGCATCAATATGGCCGTGGCTGCCTTTGACCGAATTGTTTACAACGAAGCGGGCAATGAGGTCTTTTTGGTAAAGCATATCAAGGGGTAGGCCGGCAGACTGCTCCATGGCTGACTGGATGCTCTATTCTTAAAAAATAGTTGCTTTATTCAATCTTCCTGTCCAATGTGCTGAAAACTTCGGAGCAAACCATTGAACATCTATGCGATTTTTAATTCGGTTTTAATATGTGCCACAGGTCTGCTGGTTATCTGCCTGACCGCCTCAAACTGGGATCACCCGGGCAAAACAATCAGAATTAAAATGTCTGAGATCGGCTACGGTCTTCTTTTTATTGTCAACGGCCTTTTTGCGCTTGTCCTCTTTCGATATGAAAATATTTCATTTGAAACCAGTATGGAGCTTCATAAGTGGATCTTTTTTATTTTTGCCGCAATTCTTTTCTGGATATGGGTATTAAATGTTCTGGTTACTTATATCAGAATTAAAAGGCGGCCTGAGCTTTTAAATAGTGATGCTGAGCCCTGCAGAGATTTCGATACCTATTTCTCACGTCTTGAAGATCAGTACGAGACTGATACGGGGAAAAAGGATATCATTAAGGACCTTTCAAGTAAATTTCTACATTTTTTAATAATTGCTGTTGTTGTTGTGTCTC
>CAZPEK010000349.1:0-3304 GCA_964585555.1 uncultured Leptospirales bacterium
TCTCGCTCCTGCAAAGAACCATAAAGGGCGTCCAAAAGCCCAAAAACCGTCCATTTAGTCTTAAAACAGCAATTTTATACTATTAAACCGTACACAGGGTTAAATAAATATTTGACAAAATATTTATTTCATTTTTCAATAATTTAATTCACTTTTAATTGTTGCAGTTAACTTTAACATGTGTTATATTTATCTGAAACAATGAATTATACCTACACATAAAAAAAGACTTAAAAAAAAGAAATACCAGGTTACCAGGATTGAATAATGACGAAACCCCCGCGCCCACTACACGAAGTAGAAGAAGTAAAAGAAACAATTCTTGAAAACGCCCTCGGGATCATCATTGATGAAGGTTATACCCACATGACCATGCGGAAAATTGCCTCTAAGAGCGACATGTCGGCAACCAACATCTACAACTACTTTTCAAACAAATATGAGATTTATCTTCGTCTGGTTATAAAGGGCTTTGACAAACTTCGCCAGAAGTTTGACGCTATCTGTGAAAAAAACCACCGCCCCTGGAGCCAGGGCAGCAGGCTCATTCGTGCCTATCTCGATTTCGGCATTGAAAATCGTCACTATTACGAAATAATGTTTACCCGACCTACCCCGAAGTTCAATGACTACAAAGGCACACCCCTGGAAAAGCTTGCCATGGTAGAGCTGAAACATTCCATGAAAATAGCCCATGTAGTTGCCGAAACCATTGGAGCAATTCTCGAAATCAAAGATCTGGAAAGCCCTGTCATCAAAAACAAGGTAATGCAGCTCTGGAGCCTGGTCCACGGTATGGTCTCCCTGTTTCACAGCAACATTGCCGAATATGTAATTGATGACCGGGAAGATCGCTTTGCGTCTCTTGAAAAAGACATTATAATCAACCTGTCGCCTGAAGCATATAAAGAACAGATGGCAAAAAAATAAAACTGGTTTCCTCTTTAAAAGACCTCCCTGGCAAAAAGTCCTTGACAAAATATGTTAAATTTAACATTGTTAATATTAACAACTAACAGTATTTCAGTCCATGGGAGGTATCATGGAACAGCATAACGGATCAACAGAACATTCTTCAACCAGCCTGACGGCCAAAGATAAAAAGAAAATCGTCAGCACCTTTTCACGGTACATTAATGCCGGACAGGTCAAATACCTGAAGGCGGGGCACCTCGATGTCATCGAGACCCGGCGAAGCGTTGCCACATTTACCGATCCATTGTCAGGGAAAGTAATGTACGACTGCTTCTCTTCAGCCGGTTGTTTTAATGTTGGCAGAAGAAATCCCGTCATTATAAAAGCCCTTAAAGAGGCCCTGAGCCGCTATGACCTGGGAACCTCCCACCTGGTATCGGAAAGCAAGCTCGCCCTGGCGAGGAAACTTACCGCCATTGCCCCGGGTGACCTGAACAGCGTCTTTTTTGCCTCTGGCGGGGGGGATGCTGTCGACTGCGCCATAAAGCTGACCCGCGCCGTAACAAAAAGAGAAAAAATAATCAGTACGGTAAAGGCCTATCACGGCCATACCGGCTTTGCCCTCAGTGCCAACGGCAAAGAGCATTACCGAAAATATTTTGAGCCCCTCATGCCGGGATTCTCCTTTGTCCCCTTCAACGACCTTGAGGCGATGCGTCAGGCGGCTGATAAGGATACGGCAGCCATTATCGTTGAACCGATCCAGGGAGAAGCGGGTATCTTTACCGGTGACACTGAGTACCTCCAGGGTCTCCGGGAAATTTGTGATGCCACCGGTGCCATGCTTATTTTCGACGAAGTGCAGACCGGTTTCGGCCGCACGGGTAAAATGTTTGCCGCCGAGCATTCGGGGGTGATTCCCGATATCCTTGCCCTGGCAAAATCCATCGGCGGGGGAATATTTCCAAACGGTGCGGTCCTGTACCGGCCCACTGAAGCGGTACAGAGCTTTCTGAAAAGTTACCCGGACTTTCACCCCACCTATACCGGGGGGTCTGATATTGCCTGCCATGTCTCCCTTAAGGTCATTGAATATATTGAAAAGGAAGACCTCTGCGCCCGTGCCACCCGTAATGGCAAAAAACTGAAAGACGCCCTTGAAAGACTGCGAAGAGAAAACCCGAAGATTATTCGCGAGGTCCGCGGTATCGGCATGATGGTGGGTATCGAATATATCCATGAGTTTCTGGGACCGATGATGTCTGACGCCCTGGCCAAAAACGGTATCTTTGCCGCCTATTCGGGCAACGCGCCCCAGGTAATGCGTTTTATGCTTCCCATTGCGGCAAAGGATGAAGATGTCAACATGGTCATTGAAGCAATCAGGGCGGCAGTCAGCGACATGAAAACCCTGCTGCCCATAGCCCTCCCGGCGGCAAAAATACCGGGAGTTCTAAAAATGCTGAACAATGAAAAAGTACAAACCGTAACCTTTAACTGGATTCGTTCCATTGAAGACTTCTTCGGTAAACTGAAAAGGGACAAAAGGAGCTAATCATGAATACAACAACCAGTGAAAAATCTTTTAGAAATGATATTGCAGGTCTCTTCTCAGAAGGAAAACTGAACAGGCTGAAAGACCTGGGACACGATTTTATTGAATCGGCTAACGATGAGTATTCCATCACCGACCAGGAAGGAAAACGCTACCTTGACTGTGTTTCGAGCCGGGGAATCTTTAACCTGGGACGAAAAAATGAGGTACTGGAAAAGGCCCTCATTGAAGCTGTCGGCACTACCGACCAGGGAAACTTCCCCATGATATCAATCGAAAAGGCGGCCCTGGCGGAAAGGATAGCCGCCTTTGTTCCGGGAGATCTTGAATGCAGTGTCTTCAGTGTTATCCGCGGCGAGTCGATAGATTTTGCCTGTAAACTTGCCCGGGGAGCCACGGGAAGAAAAGAATTTATTGCCCTCGAAGGGTCATGGTTCGGCCAGACCGGTTTTGCCCTGTCCCTTTCAGAGCGGGATGACGCACAGCTCTACGGCCCCCTGATTCCCGGGGTTTCCTTTATCCCACCGGGAGACATCGGGGCTGCTGAAAAGGCCATTACAAAAAAGACCGCGGCTGTTTTTCTTGAACCGGTTCAAACAGAAAAGGGATGCCGGGTTCTTGACCTCGGGTACCTGCAGGAAATACGTCGAATATGCACCCGCACCGGAGCCCTCCTTGTTATTGACGAGACTCAAACAGGTCTTGGGAGATGCGGCAAAAAATTTGCCTTTGAAAAAAGCGCCATCCTTCCCGACATCCTGGTGATCGGTGAATCCCTCGGCGGGGGAATTTTCCCCATTGCCGCAACAGTATTTACCCAGAAGCTCAATAAGT
>CAZPEK010000349.1:3314-4286 GCA_964585555.1 uncultured Leptospirales bacterium
GGTTTATGAACGCCCACCCGATGGTTCATCTTTCAGCCTTTGGGGGCTCTGATGTGGGATGCCGGGTTGCGTTAGCTGCCCTTACTGAATATGAAAGAATCAAACCATGGGAGAATGCGACCCGCCAGGGAAAGCCCCTTATTCTTGAACTCTCGATCATCATGAAGCAGTACCCGGGGGTAATAGAGGGAATTTCCGGCGAAGGTCTCCTCATCGCTCTTGATCTCGGGACTGAAGCAAAGGCCCTCACCTTCTGCCGGGAACTTGCAACTGCCGGGCTTTTAGCTCTCCCCGGAGACGTGGCGAAGCAAACAGTAATCTTGAGGCCGGGACTTCTCATTGACGACATGGCACGGGCAGACATTGTACGGGCGGTGCAGGAAGCATGCATCGCCATGGGTTAAGGAGACCGGTTATGAAGGCTCTCTATTTTGAAGGAAGTGTACCCAAAGTCGCCCTCTACCTGGCGGCATCAAAATTCTACCGGTACGCCGGTACCAGCATTTTTTCACCCGCCACATACGGTGAGGTTCCTGAACCGGAACTACCGGGGGAAAACTGGCTGAAAGTAAAAAATCACGCCTGCGGACTCTGTGGTACCGACATGCACTTCATGTTTTTTAATATCGATACAAAGTCCTTTTCTGCCGCAACCCCGGGAATTGAAAGAAAATTTCTCGGCCATGAGCTCATCGCCACGGTTACCCAAACAGGTACCGGGGTAAAAAAATTTAAAAAGGGAGACCGGGTGGTTATGCGCATTGACTGGCCCTCATGCAACCAGCTTGAAATCGAACCGAAATGCCCTCAATGCAAAAAAGGAAATTACATGCTCTGTGAAAACCTGGGAAAAAAGAAACTTCCCCTCAGGGATATTGGCGGAGGTTTTTCACCATACATGGTAATGCACAAAAGCCAGCCCTTTAAGATTCCTGATTCAGTCAGCGACGACGAGGCGTTGATGCTTGAGCC
>CAZPEK010000350.1:0-4266 GCA_964585555.1 uncultured Leptospirales bacterium
CCGACTGCACCATATAAAGAGGGCGCATCGGCCCCGATGCCGGTTCCATGACCAGAAGGCTCCACAGATTGTCGGCGGTGGTTCGGTCGGTGACCAGCGTCCCCTTCCACTCCTTCGACACGGCGGAGATGGTGTACCGGCTGTAGATGGGAACCACGGGGACGAGGTCGGAGAGGAGCTTCTGGGCCTCCGAGGACGCTAATCGGGCGGCCGGTTCGTCCGGGGCGAACCGGAGTCGGTCGAGGGCTTCGTCCAGAGCGGGGTCGGAAATGCCCGGCATGTTGTACCCTCCCCGGACGTCCATCTTCGAGGAGTAAAAGGCGTAGAGGGAGTCGGGGTCCCGGGTCATCTGCCAGGCCAGCACGTACATCTGAAAATTCCGCTCGTCCAGCCGGGAGATCATGGCGGAGAAATCCATGGGTTCGGCCTCCACGGGAATGCCGATGGCACTCAGGGCTTCGGCGATCCGCACGGCGATCTCGGCAGTCGTGGGGGCGCTCGAAGCCGTGGGGGAGAGAAGCTTCTGGGGCGGAACGGTCTCTCCTTCGGGGGAGACGAGCACTCCCGCATCATTCCAGGTCCACCCTCCGTCGGCCAGCCGCTTGCGGGCTGCCTCCGGATCGAAGGGGTACTCTGTCACGCCGGGCTCGAAGAAGGGGGAGACGGGGGGCAGAAAAGTGGAGAGGGGCTCGGCGTACCCGCCGAAGAGATCCCGGACCATCCGCTCCCTCGGAAGGGCCTGCCACGAGCTTCGGCGCAGCTCCAGGCGGTTCCAGGGAAAGGACCGCACATTGAACCCCAGAAAAAATCCGTGAAACCCTGACGCCAGAGAGAGCTCCACACCCTTGTTCTTCGACAGGGCCTCCACATCCACCGGCCGGTGCAGATCCCCGAGAATATCCACCTTGGCCCGCTGCAGGGCCAGCAGCTGAGCGTCCGGATCCCGAATGATCACCAGGTACAGATCCTCGATCTTAGGCGCACCATACCGGGCCAGATCAAAATCACTTCCGAAGGCACCCGAAGTGAGAAAAACCAGCAGCAGAGTTGCAATCAGTGATTTTTTCATTCTCCCATCACTCCTCCCGAGAAAAAGTACGATTCACGCCATTGTAGCAGATTCGAGGTCTCGGGGAAAAAGTAAAAAACATCAGTCTTTGATGAGTGACAATGAGATTATGTCAATGATATACTTTTGCCAATCACAGAAATAAGGAAGGGATTCATTGTGATCCGGTCATTTTTTCTTTCGCTTTTCCTTCTCTTTTCGCTTTCGTCGCCCCTTTCGGCCGGAGACTGGACCTTCCGGGTTCTCGTGAAGACCTGGAACCATCTCCAGGGCATCAGCGAGGTTTTTGTTGTTTCGGGCTTCAATATCCTTCGCGGTTATCTCAGTCGTTGTTGTCGCGTCTTCAATATTAGCAATCGCCCGGTCCCGGACAATAATCTCACCAAGGGTAAAGGTGCTGGTCTTCTTTTTCTTTACCTCGGCTTTTTTAGTAATAACTGGTGCCGTTACATCGGCATTCTCATCCGTCTTTTCTTCTGTCTGAGCAATCAGTGTAGTTGCCACAAGCAAAAAGGAAAGGAGGAATGAAAGTTTAAAATACGGTTTCATTTTCATAATGACCTCCATTGGAATTTTTTATATATCGTTTTTGACATATAAATTGGAGCAAGATTTGTCAATATAATTTGTAATTAATTGTAATAATTTGTACGTTTATTCTATATTAAGTGGTATAGATTTGGCGGTAATGGAGAGTTTCTGTCTGGTCTTTTGTCTCTACATCATAAAGGGCTGAATGTTTAAAACCCCCTTCGGGGGTGGCGAGGTCCATGTTTTAAAAATGCCTTAAGACCCCTCGAGCCGGGGGGGGGGTGAGGGGAACTCAGCTCAAATAGTCCGCCACATCCTTATGCTTAAACTCATCAGTAAGCTTTTTGACCAGTTCTGTTTCTGTCAGAAGCGTATCCCTCACATCGGGATTGTATATGTCGAGGCCCGTATTTTTCTGCCGATAAATGAAAACTTCCTTTTTTGAATCGAAAAAAATCTCTTCGTAGCCTGCAGAGTAGTGGCCCCGGCTGAAGGAAGATCCTTCTTTGATACGCTTTGTGATTTTTTTAGCTTCGCTTTGTTTCATTGTGCACATTTTGTGTGTTAAGATACCGGAAGAGAGAGGGGGACTCCCGGCGGGGGCACCCCTCTCTCTTTCGGATACGTTGTTATTGCTTCTGCTTCTCGATAAAATCCACCATATGCTGAGGAATATCGACCTCAAAGCTCATCTCTTCACCGGTAGATGGATGCACAAAGCTGAGGTTTGTTGCCGCGAGAAGCAGAAAAGGCACTTTATGTTTCTCCCACTTTTTTGAATAAATAGGGTCCCCCGCGATCGGGTTACCCATGGAAGAAAGGTGAACCCGTATCTGGTGGGTTCTCCCGGTATGAATGTTGACATAGAGATGGGAGAAGAGCCCCTGGCGGCCCCGGAGTATTTCTTTGATACGGTAGTCGGTAATGGCCTCTTTGCCCCTTTCATCAATGGTCATTTTGTGGCGGTATTTTCGGTGACGCGCAAGAGGGGCCTCAATGCGGTCATTGTCTTTTTTCGGTTTACCTACCACAATGGCCTGGTATTGTTTTTTTACCCGCCGGTTGCTGAATTCTTCAACCAGGTGTTTGTGGGCATTGTCATTTTTAGCGACAACCATGAGCCCCGAGGTGTCTTTGTCGAGGCGGTGGACGATGCCGGGACGTATCGTTCCGCCGATGGTTGAAAGATCCTTGAGGTGAAAAAGAAGGGCATTAACCAGGGTGTTGTCATGGTTGCCCGGTCCCGGGTGCACCACCAGTCCCGGCTGCTTGTTGATTACCGCCACGTCATTGTCCTGATAGATTATATTAAGGGGGATATCCTGGGCTACCAGGTCGAGGACCTCAGGTTCGGGAATCGTTATAACAATATGATCGTCGGTCTTTGCCTTATAGTTTGCCTTTACCGGCAGGTCATTGACCAGAATGTTTTCATCTTTTATCAATTTCTGGATGTAACTTCTTGACAAATCCAGTTCCAGAGCTATTGTTAAGACCCTGTCGATTCGTTCAAGATGAAATTCTTCAGGTACTGTTAGTTCGGTTTTTTCTGTCATATTGCTGCCTCCGGGTCAGCTTTACACAGGATCCGGGTTATTACAAGAATTTATTACAAGACCGCCTGACCCCGGTGTACAGAATAGGAAGATTAGTGAAATATGGTCAATAAGGAAACGGTTACTGCTGGCGATAATGTGTTTATACGGTTTATCCCCTATGGCATTACACTTTTATATATTGAAATCGCGATAATTATGTTTGTAACCGCCCTGGTAGTGGGGAAACTTCCTGCGGTGATAGTGGGTTTTATTCTTACCGGGTTTTTAACCTGGAATATTCTTGGTATTCATCAGAAAAAGGAAGTAAACCGGCTGATTCAGCTCTACATCATGGATATCCATGTGGCTTTTTCTGTGGTCTATTTTTTAAACTTCCTTTTTACTTCTATTAAAATTGTTGAAATGGACTATTATATTATTGCCAGCCGGGGGCTTCTTTGCGCCTTTGAAATTCCTGCGATTTATTTCCTCACCCGGGATGATGTAAAGGAGAAGTTTAAGTAAGACTGCAAAAATCTTTCTATGCCTGCAGCTTTATTTGAGGCTGGGGTCAATCGTGCCATCGGGGAGCATGTTGTCGGGATGAAAAATCCCCTTTTCTTCTTTCTTGTACCTGACGCATGAGGGCCACTCTCCATGGCAGTAATCTTCAACCCATTTTTTTTCAAGTGTACCCTTTTCATAAAAGTATTTCATCGGGCAGACAGGATACCATTTGCATGCCCGGGTCTTCATAGTTCTATAATCTGCCCGGCACCGCCTGCAATAAATTTTTCCGGGTAACGTTTTTTGATTTCATCGATATGCTGAGTGCAATGGGTGGGACAAACCTTCTCTGTTTTTTCCAGGAGAGGAAAATCATCAAAACCGTGTAAACCCCCGATAATCATGTAAATATACCCCAGGTTATCTATGGAATCGATGATGGTATCAAGGCCGGGATGACAACAGCCGATTATCAGTACTATTCCTTTGTCGGTTTTTACCGCCAGAGACTGTTCTCGCTCTCCCCGTTCACCGGTACAGTAAATATTATTATACCTGAACCCGGCATTCAGCGGAAAAACTCTGCTGACTGGTGGCCAAGAATGGTAGTCCTGAAATTTC
>CAZPEK010000351.1:0-4242 GCA_964585555.1 uncultured Leptospirales bacterium
GCCGAAATACCTTCGGTAAAATGGCCTGGTTGAACGGCACAACATCTGATAAGCTGAACGTTAAATGCAATAATTGCAACTGTTTCGGTTCAACTGTGTGAAGCTGGTGCCCTTCCAGTCTTTTCGTATGATGGAAACAAATGATTATGTTTATAAAATAGTATCTGCAAATAAGATTACTGATTTAAATTCGATGTAATTCCCTGTTTCTGATCTTCTCTCTGCATCAAAAGGATTATTCAGCTGAATATAATAAATTCTTCTCATCACCTGGGCATTGGCTGAAAAATCAGTATTGCTTGTTGCTATAATTGCAGGAAATTTGCCTTCTCTTGTATTTGTAATCTTTTTGACTCATTGTAAAATTTACACTTAAACCAAAGCAGAAAAGATAAAAAAACACTTGGTCTTTTGGGTGCAGTTTATTATGAAAAAAAAGAAATTGGATTTACTCGGAAGAATCAACTATCAAGTGTGACGTCCCGTTGCCGCCTCCTGCTTTTCAACCGCACCCTCAGCGTCATCATCAATAATATTTATCCCCATATATTCCTGGGCATTGAAAATAATCACGCTCGCATTTTCATCAATGGATTTGACATATTCTTTTAAAAAAGCAACTTCCCGCCGTGAGAGGGCCGTAAAGAGTAATCTTTTTCTGTTGTCTTTCTCATTGTTGACATAATAGACGTCACGTTTGATGGACTTCTGTACCTGTTCCCGTATCTCTTTATGCTTATCCGAAACAATAATGATTCCCTTGTAAAAAGATACGCCTTCAAGCGAAGCGTCCATCATCTTTGATATGGCATAGACACTGACCATGGAATAGATGACCATGGAAATGTCTCCCAGGACAAAAACTCCCCCCGCTATGATGGTTATATTCATGAAGAAAATCGCTTTGCCCACAGCATATTTTAATTTAGTATTAATAATCTGTCCGACAATTTCAACGCCCCCGGTCGTTGCACCGGTTTTAAAGATAAGCGAAACACCGTAACCCACAAGAATACCGCCGATGAGGGACTGAACCATCAGGTCATTGGTGAGTTTCGGTGTACCGAAAATGTACAGGATACTGTCGGTGAAAGCCGAAGTGAGTACAATGCCGGCAATTGTCCGTATGCCGAAACGTGGTCCCAGGGTGCGTATCCCCCATAGTAAGAGCGGAATATTCATTATGAGAACAGATGTGCCCACAGGGATAGACCAGAGGTGGTAGAGTACTGTCCCGATGCCGTAGAGGCCCCCGGGGATGATCTTGTTGGGAATAAGAAAAACAGTAAATCCGATTGCCTGGATCAGTGAGCCCTGTAAAATTAGCATGAAATCTTTAAAGCCGGTACGGTGTATCGTATGTTCGCTTATGAATGAATGAAGTATATGTGATCTGTACTTTAATTTCACCGTCTGACTCCGTATAGGTGGATAGTTTTTTGCAAGAATCTAATAAAACCTTGCATGGTAGATGCACCCTGTCAATATTTTAATATCCCCGGGAGGGTAGATTGGCCTCCGCAGGGTGCCTTTTGGTGGATTATTGTGGAGAAATAATCTTAACAACGGGAAAGTACGTCTTAATCCGCGAAGTATCTCTGGTGATAATTGGAATCTTTAAAACGGCTGCATGAGCACCAATAAAGAAATCGGGAAGAGGGGAGACTTTATTCCCCTTTCGTCTTCTGTATTTGAAAAACGCTTTACCTGCCAGGAATAAAGCTTCTTTTGGTATCGGAATAAATTTGAAACCACAATCTGTGATTGCTTTTTCAAGTTCTTCAATTCTTTTGAAGCCGATTGATATTTCAGAATATATAATTGAATTTATGCAGAGATCATACTCCTGGCTGTATTGAAAGAGAATATTTTCAGACCAGTCAGCCCATTCCGGATCATTTTCAAACAAATCAAGAATAATATTAGAATCAACCAGAAGGTTTTTCAATTTTCTCCCCTGGTGAGCTCCATGATTTCATCAGTGGTCATCTTTACCGTTGCTATTCCTCGAAATTTTTTAAATCGGTTGGGAGAATTAGATGTATCGGTTTTTTGTTTTACAAGGTAAACCCTGCCGGCTTCTTCGATAAAATCGACTTCACTGTTGATGTTAATGCCATATTTTTCCCTGATGTGTTGAGGGATGGTAACCTGTCCTTTTGTTGTTACTCTCATGACTATTCTCCTCTGGTAATAGTATTACTTTAGAAAGTATTACTTGAAGAGAATAGTGTCAAGTGAAAATTACCGTACCTTCACACTCCGCAGCTCTCCCTCAGACTCTGTGCCCCGGGGAGAAACAAGACAGTAAATACCCCGGGTAGTGAAGGGGGCCTGCCTGATCGCGGGAATCCGTCCCGAAACCATGTCATTGTCAATGTAGAGGGTGGCAAATTTACCATCGGTACTTTCAAGCCGGTAGGTATGCCATTCTCCCGCGTGGGCCGGGATGCTTCGTCCGTTTACCTGTACTGTTTCATCAGAAAGATCGACGCGAAAGGAAGTTCCCTGGTCGGTGACATAGGCGAAAAGTGTGAGGCTCCCTTTGAGGTGTCTTCCTTCTGCTTCAATGGTGAAGGCCCGGGTTGCGGGGTACCGGTTGTAGAGACCTGCTGTCTTATCGGCCGGGGCTTTCAGCTGCACCATGCTGCTGTTGACTTCCTTTCTGAAACTGATTGCCAGGGCATGGGCCCCGTCTATGTGATTCCACTGCTCTGGGGTATTGGAGTCGCTCCAGGCGCTGAACATATCTTCAAAGCCCCAGGGAATCTCCGCGCTGCTTTCTTTGAAACGGCTCATGTCAAGGCGGGTTAAAAATTTACCAAAGATCCATCCCTTTTTGCCCTCAAGAGTGGCAATGTGGTACCAGTAGTCCCGGATATCACCCACCTGGGTGGTGTCCATCGACTTGGCCAGTTGAATGGCAAGATCCCCTGCTGAAACAGAACCGACACGCCCCGCGTCAACCCCGGGACTGCTGCGAATATTAATGCCTTCGCCCTTGATGTCATAGAGCCGGTTCATCTCGGGACTGGTGCTGTACTGCTTGCCGTAAGAAACCAGAAGGCTTTTTAATCCATCCTTCGCGTCTCCCGGAATTTTTGCCCCTTTTTCCAGGGCTTCAAATACATATTTCACCAGGTGGGCCGTGTAGCTGCTTCCGGGATACTTCAGGTAGTAGGCGACACTTGCGGTGATGATACGCTCAGGCGTGGTCTTTATGATGCGTTTCAGCTCTTCGTAGTCCAGGTCTTCGATGTAGCGGCTTCCCCGGTAACGGGCCACGAAGGTGTTATAGAAACTTCCTCCTGAAATGATTCTGCTTTTTTTGCGCGCCAGGTGTACTTTCAGGTCGGTGCCCAGGTCATCATTGTATCCCTTCAGTTTTTTGTTCAGCCAGGCTAAAGCCTCGTCATATTCAGGGGTGCCTTTTTTTTCAAGAGCCGCTTCAAGAAGCTCGTCGTCATATTTTTTTTCGAGATTCTCAGCGAGGCCGTTGACTGACCGGATGCGGTAGTAGTACATCCGTTCCTTTGCGTCGTACTTCGCCAGGGGAAAAAGTTTCTTAATGATTGCCAGGGCGTCATCATAGTCGCCGCCCTCGAACTGCTCAATGGCGTCATCCATATCGGTGCCGCTTACGTATATGATGCCGGTGGTGATGCCGGCTAATAGGGCAATAAGGGTCACCGCTAAAAGTATTTTTTTCATGACAGAAAATTCTCCTTACAAGTTTACGCCGGAAGTTTTCCGGTGATCATTATCTCGATGAGACGATGGGCCTGGTCAATAAAAACCCCTGAATTTTCTGCTTCCTTTTCACTGTATCCCCCGGCCTTTTCAGTTTCAGGAAACTGGCCGCCCTTTGACCGGTAGAGAATAAAGGGAACCGGATCATCAGAGTGAGTTTTGGTGCTGATCGGTGTGGGATGATCAGGCATTACCAGCAGGGCAAAGTCATCATACTGCTGCAGGTTCTCCCACACCGGGCCGACGATAAGGCGGTCAAAGTCTTCGATTGCTTTGATCTTGTTCTTCAAGCTTCCTTCGTGTCCCGATTCGTCAGGGCTTTCCACATGCAGGTAGACATAGTCTGAGGTTTCCAGGGCATTACACAGGGCCTCTGCCTTACCGCTGTAGTTGGTGTCGATATACCCGGTGGCTCCCTCAACATGAAGGGGCTCAAGGCCCGCGGCCCGGCCGATGCCGTGAATCAGGTCGACCGCCGAAATGACAGCACCG
>CAZPEK010000352.1:0-4228 GCA_964585555.1 uncultured Leptospirales bacterium
AAAGTACTGTTTCAATACGGGGAAGCAACGCGAACCAGGTGCAGATTTTTCTCGACGGGGTTCCCCTCAGGGACAGCCAGATGGGGGAGGTCAACCTTGAGTCCCTCTCCCTTGAGAATGTTGAGCGTATCGAAGTGTACCGGGGATTCGTTCCCGCCCGTTTTGGTGGATCAGCTGTCGGCGGGGCAGTGAACATTGTAACAAAGAGGAATAAGCAAAAGAAAAAGTTAAGCGTCATGGTTTCCCTGGGCTACGGGTCAGCCAATACCGTAAAGGCATCAGGGCGTATCAGCCATTCCCTGGATAAATTTTTCTACGGCGCATCGATGCGTGCCCTCTCTACCGATGGTGATTACCGGTACCGGTACAATAACGGTACGGTCCATGATGAGTCAGATGACTATTGGTTAGACCGGGGGAATAACCGTCTTGCATCGTGTAACCTTTCCGCATGGGGTGGCTATAAAAAAGGAAAGCTCACCTATACCCTCACCGATACGTATTCCTTTCGTGACCGGGGGCTTGCGGGGACGGCAGGGAATGAAACCGATAAAGTAAACCTGGTCAATCATCAGAATATCCTGAACCTGAATATAGTCTCGGATAAGCTTCTCCAAAAACGTCTTAAGGTGGGGGGAGACCTTTTCTATGCCATGAAACGGGAATATTTCTATGATCCCCTCAATGAACTCGGCCTCGGTACGGCGCGGCAGAAAGGGATCAATGATTCTTTCGGTCTTAATTTTCAAGGAACCTACTTTTTTCTGAAACCGGTACAGGAAGTCTCATTAAGTGTTAACTTCTCGGGGGACCTTTACCGTGCCTCGGCAGAAGGAGACGGTGACTCTCCCATCCAGGGGCGCTTTAGCCAGGACATGGCGCTGGAAGATGTTTTTATGTTGTATGATGACCGCCTGCGCCTCTCTCTCCAGGGACGTTTTCTTTTCTGGCGTGACAGCTATGCTGACTTGAATCCGGTTACGGGAGATTCTCTCACTCGTGAAAACCAGAACGAGTACGCATTTACCTGGCAGGGCGGGGTTCGTTATGATTTGATAAAGAAAAAGCTGTATATAAAAAGCAACTGTGGAGAGGCGGTTCGGATTCCTCTTTTCTCTGAGCTCTATGGCGACCGGGGCAGTATCGTTGGCAACAGCGGTCTCAGTGCCGAACGGGCCTTTAAGGCTGACGCGGGCTTTGGGTATATGATAAAAAGTAAAAAGTCATGGATAAAGAATCTGCGTTTTGAAGGAACGTATTTTTACAGCTTCATAAAAGATATTATAGTTTTTATTCCTAATTCCCAGTATACCATGAAGGCGGATAATCTGAGCGGCGCTGAAGTAATGGGAACGGAGATTACCTTTTCACTACTATTGAAAAAGTATGCTGAAATATCGGCGGCCTATACCTGGCAGCGGGCATTGAATAAAGGGGATATTCCCTATATTAAAAACAAGATACTTCCGAACCGTCCCATCCATGAGGCCTCGGGAATGGTAAAGTTATTTAATGAGTGGGGAAGTCTCGCCTATGATATTAATTTTATCGGGTATAATTACCGGGACCAGATAAATTCAGAATTTTACTTTGTCAATAACCGGTTAATTCATAATATAACAGCAAAGACCAGATCGTACCGGGGGGTGCACCTGGTCTTTGAAATGAAAAATATCAGCAACAGCCAGATCAGTGACATCTACGGGATGCCCCTCCCGGGACGGTCCTTTTACGGAACCCTTGTATGGGAATTAAAATAAAAGGTGAAAGTGGAAAGAGTAAAGTGACAAGTAGAAAGAAAAAATGTATTGAAAGAGTCTATCTTCGAGTTTGCACAGGTTTAAGTGTGATGCTTTTATCATTTTTTGTTTTTTCCTGTGTTCCTGATTTTGAGAAACCCTGGTCGCCTGCGGACAATGTGGTCTTTGCCGTGACTTCAAACTTTTCAGATTCTGGGTCCTTTTCTACGGTAGATATCAGCAGCCTCACTCCCTATGCTGATGTGGGTGCTGGAATGATACATACTGATGCCTACTGCAGGTACGCGGCGCCCTGGCTGTATGTCATCAACGCCCTGGGCCGAAATAATATTCAGATCATTGATCCTGCGGAAGATTACACGACCCTGCGGGAAATCACTATGAAAGAAGATGTCGATAATAACAGCAACCCCCATGATATTGCCGTCATCAGTTCTACCGAGGCATGGGTTACCCGGTACAATGACAGTGAGCTTTATAAGATTAATCCGACCACGGGTCTGAAAACCGGAGAGATCAATCTTTCTGCATACGCCTATAGCGAAAGCAACGGGGTTCCCTGTATGGACAAAATGTACTATGACGCCTCAGGCGGTAAACTCTGGGTGGCTGTTCAGCGACTGGATACGCAAAACTTTTATGGCACCACGGCCTACAGTTCGGTCCTGGTTATTGATCCCGGTACTGAAGTGATTAAAGAAATTCAGCTGACTGCAGGCGTGACGGCAAAAAATCCAGCGGGGCATTTTCGCTTTGTCTCAAGGGATGCCTGGCAGCCGACCCCGGCAGATAACCATGATCATCTTTTTATTTCATGTATCGGGGAGAATGGTTTTAATTATACTGAAGACGGCGGGATCATTGCCCTTGATCTCTTTGATGAACAGATGGAAAGCGGTTTCGTGATAACAGAAACTGATTTCTCCGGCGAGGTGATGGACTTTGTAATAAAAAATGCAACCACCGGTTATGCGGTTCTTTCGAAGTCTGACTTTACCACAAGCCTGGTTCGTTTTGATCCCTCCGATGGTACCGTGACCTCGGTAATTCGTGAGCAGAGCAATGCCTATGGCAACCTCTGGCGACTTGAGCTTCACAGCAGCGGTCGACTTTATCTCTGCGACCGCTCTGTTACGTCTCCCGGTATTCGGGTCTATGACACAGAAAACAATGACCTTCCTTTCAATAATAATCTTCCAGTTTATGTGGGCCTGCCTCCTGCTGACATGGCATTTATAGAGTAGGTGAAGGAAGTTGATGCTGCGTCGCTACATATACCTCTCCCTGGGCATCCATCTCGCCCTTGCTGGCGGACTGGCAGTCTCTTCGTCTAACGTGTCGGTAAATTTTGACATCCGCCGGGGATTATCTGCTCTCAAGGTTGAGGTGAAGGAAGAAAAGGCTGAAAAGAAAAAAGCTCTTCCGGTCAGACCAAAGGAGTTCACCATACTTGTAGTCCCGGGGGGAAGTTTTATCGTTAACCGTTCCCTGCCGGCCCATGAGCGCAGGGGGGCAGAAAAAAAGCATAATGAAAATATCGGCGCCCTGCATAAGCGGGCGAGTTTTAACTCAAAAAACTTCCCCCCCCATTATCCTGATACTGCCCGGCGTATCGGCTACCAGGGAACGGTTATTCTGAGTATTGAGATTCTTCCCACCGGGAGAACCGGCAGGGTGCGGGTGCTGCAAAGTTCAGGCACGGCGATGCTTGATGATTCAGCGGTGCGGGCCGCGAGAAGGTGGGTATTTTTTCTTCCCCGTGAGATGGAGCTTGATGCGGCAATAACTGTTGAGCAGAAGTTTACGTTTCAGCTTAACAGCAGGTAGTTTGCATTTCGCCTTGCCCCGCCAGCCCCCTCAATCCCCCGGTGGGGGACGTTGTTTGCCCGGTAAGTCAAAATTTTTCAGGTGTATTTAATGTCTATTTTATTTATTTGACATTTACTTCTACTCTGGCAGAATACTTAAAAAAGAAATTTTCCGGGAGGAGACATGGCAAAGGATTATAAAAACGCTGCATTGATATGCTTGGTACTATCTGTTCTGGCCCTTGCGGGTATCGCCGGGGGAGTCTACTGGAGTCTTCCGATAATTGTTATTGCCGCGATGCTGCCCGCGGTGTTGTATGAAATTTATCGAACCGAAGGGCTTTATACAAAGGGCGCATCCCTGGGGATGCTGGTCCTTTTAGCGGTTGAGGCTTTTCTTGTCTTCAAAAAAGATCCCGTGAAGATTTCTGAATACCTTACCAAAACCGGCGGTGTTATCAAGACTTCGTACCTTGATATGATTGACCTGACCATTGCCGTTCCGGCGATCATTGCCGTTCTGGCCTTTTTTCTGATTCGCCGTACCGGGGGGAAATATACCATCTGGCTTGCGGTGATTATACTGGTTACGTCTGTTGCGTTGATCTATACGATTAATCCGGTGCTTTTTCATAAGCTGCTGAATGTGGGGCTTGAGCA
>CAZPEK010000353.1:0-1421 GCA_964585555.1 uncultured Leptospirales bacterium
ACTTATTACCAATTCTAATTTTATCTCTATTTGGAACAATAGAATCTACTTCTGTCTCAGTAATGACCAGAATCAGAATCGGTCCCGGAGAAATGCCCGCGGCAAAACCTAAAATAATACCCGATACGGCAAGAGAAAGCATATCAACAAAGCTCCATTTGTTATTCTTTTTCTGTAAAGTTGAGCTCTTCCGCCTGGGATCTTTTTTCAAAGAGCACCCAGGTCAGTTCTGCCCCGAGAACAAGGAGAAAGCAGGTATACCAGATCCAGATCATCAGAATGACAATAGTCGAAAGGGACCCGAAAATTGAAGTATAGTCATTAATGTCGGTAATGTAGTATGAAAAAATTGTCTTAATCAATTCATAAAAGATCGCAATGAGAAAAGCCCCTGAGAGGATTGACCGGTTATCTATTTTTTTCGGCGGTACAAATCTGAAAATTATGAAGAAGAGCAGGGTGTTGACAATCATCGTCGATATTGATGAAACAAGAAAGGGGATGTTGCCGATGGTAGTGACAACTTGACGAATCACCGGGAACAGATGAACGTTTTCTTCTATGAACTTAACGATTCCCGTGTTTTTTGCCAGGGCAATGGTATGGGAAAGGAAGATAAGGATCAGTATCGTGATACCGATTCCGAGAATGATAATAAAGTGACGAATTTTAGCCTTCCAGTATTTTCTGCTCTCTTCAATTCTAAAGGCTTTTTCAAGAACCCGCTCAAAGATGTCAAAAATTAAACTTCCCCACCAGAAAAGGAAGGGTATCCAAATTGCCGCCAGGTATCTTTTTGAATATATGATACGGTCGATGATATGGATAATTCTTTCCATGTCTATGGCGGGAAGCTGCTGCCGGAGGTGGTCAAGGTAGAAAATGGCCATCTGTTCTGATCTAAAGAAAAAACTGAGGATTGAAATAATGACCAGCGAGGCGGGTATGAAGGATATGAGAAGGAAAAAGGCCAGTGCACAGGTTGACAGTTCTCCATCATGTTCGGTGTAGTTTCTAAAGGTAACCCTCAGGTCAAAGAAGATAAAATTTCCTATCCTTTTAAAGATGCTGAGTATTTTTAAGCCTATTGTTTTTACAGTCTGTGCGAGTTTCAGATGCATTCCTTTGCCTGTATCATGGAGATGTGTTCTTTTTTCCCTTCAGGTATTATTTTGAAACAGGTGGGATGAAAACTTCAAGTCTTTTTTGAATGTATACCGAGAGGCTGGTCTTCCCGGTATACTCTATTGGAGTTTTGAGAGGGGATCCAGTATCAATCATCCCCAAGAATTCCAGCTCTGAGCAAAAAGTAGAAAAGTGTTGCCACTGCCGAGGCTGCTGCCGCAACATAGGTCATTGCTGCCGCGTTAAGAACACTGCTTACACCCTGGAGTTCTGCTGCGCTTACCATTCTATGTGAA
>CAZPEK010000353.1:1431-4218 GCA_964585555.1 uncultured Leptospirales bacterium
GCCCGTGTTGATGCGTTGAATTCCACGGGAAGGGTGATAAGCTGAAAGGCTACAACGACACTGAATAGAAGAATTCCTGCTTTCACAAGCCCCATGGCACTAAAAAGGAAGCCGGCTATTATGATGATCCAGGCAAAATTTGAACCAATTGAAGCCACGGGCACCATCATATTCCTTAATGTAAGGGGACCGTAGGCTTCTTTGTGCTGGAGGGCATGTCCGGTCTCGTGGGCGGCAACGCCAATGGCGGCGATTGAAGTACTGTTGTACACATCGTGAGAAAGGCGAACTGTCTTTTTTGCCGGATCATAATGATCTGAGAGAAAGCCTCGCGTTTCCACGACCCGTATATTTGAAAGACCATTCATCCGAAGAATTTCCCGGGCTGTATCAGCTCCAGTCATGCCCCGTGCCGTTGTAACACGGGAGAATTTTTTAAATGTGCGCTTCACCTTCATGGAAGCGTAAAATGAGAGGAGCAGCACCGGCGCCATGATAATTAAATAAAGGGGGTCAAGTCCAAAATACATTGTTTCCTCCAGCTTGGTGTAGGTAATAGAACCTGTTAAAAATGAAAAACAGTCTGGTCGTTCTGGTGAATTTTGTATCAAATCTTTAAATATTTAGTAAAAATTCTTTTTTTATTGTTACATTTAAAAAATATAGAAACAGTAGTGATGCCAGGATGGTCAGATGAATAAATCATTTAGATTTGACAAGGCGATGGTCTCGTTATATCTTAGTAATTCGTAAGTAAAAAAATGGCAGTTATAATGAAAAAAACAATATTTCTCCTTCTTGCTTCATTTCTTTTAATCCAGTGCAGTTCTACCCCCAGGCCGGTTTCTGTAATCAGCGGCGCCCCAGGGGGGACCGATGACCCGCTGCTCCATAAGCCCGGAGTGACAGAAAACTGGGCATACTACAGCCATGGCCTGAACCTGAAAAGGGAAGCCCTGGAAATACGGGGAAACCCGGAAAAAAACCGGCAGCTGAACAGGGCCATTGAATATTTCAGGGTTGCAGAAAAGGACCGTACGGGGCTTGAATATATCTATAACCAGATCTCTGACTGTTACTACCACCTTTATAATTTCACCAGTGCTATTGAGTATGCTGAAAAATCAATTGGCATAAAACCGGAGTTTATGGCTCCCTACAGCCGTCTCTATGAAATTTACATGCGGTTAAGAAATAATGCAAAGGCGGCCGATGTACTTCAGCGCTACCTTGTGGTCAAGCCCAAGGCTCTCCAGATTCGTTACATCCTGGCACGAAATTATTACATACGGATGAAAAAAACTGCCAGGGCTGAAGAAGAATTCAAAAAACTTATTGCTGTAGCTGCAACAGCTCAGAATGGCGTCTATTACCTTGAGTATGGAAACTACTATCTTGGTGATATCGCCTACCGCAGAGGGCAGAATAAAGAAGCCCTTGCCTATTATGAAAAAACAGTCTTGTATAACAGAAAGAATAATTATGCTCACTTTCGTCTTGCGATTCTCTATATTGATGCAATGAAATATGATCAGGCTGTTGAGCATGCATCTCTCTACCTGGAGGCATACCCGAAAAATCGCAACATGAACGGTGTGATAGGGCGTTCCCGGTATATTAATGAAGAATACGGTGCGGTGACCCATCTTAGAAAAGGGACCAGTAAAAATCTTAATGGAATTGTCGCACGAGGCCTTCTTTTGGACATGCGTGGTCAGGATAGTTCTGCAGAAAAGCTGCTCAGGTTTGCCGTTAAGCGAAATCCTTCCTATGTGTCAGCCCATATTGCTCTCGCTTCCATTCTGAGAAGGAAGAACAAAAGCAAAGAAGCTTTTAATGAATATGTTTCAGCCGGTATATTCGCATTTCGAAATGAAAACTACACTCTGGCCCGGCGTATGTTTACTAAAGCCTTAAGTATTGACAATGCTGTTTTGGAAGCCCGTTACTATATGGGAAGAACTTGTGAAGAAGAAGGAAATCGTGCCATGGCGATTCATTATTACATGAAAGTAAATGATGAAAAACCAAATTCAGATCTGATGTTGCATATCGGATACCTTTTTGGGCAGGATGGAAATTATCCCCGGGCTTTTTATTATTTTGATAAGGTTGCTTTAAAAGAACCTGAAAATTCACGGCCCTGGTTCTTTAAGGGCATCTTCTCAATTCGTGATAAAAAGTATGATGAAGCGGAAAAAAATATAAAGAAAGCCATTGTTCTCGACAGCTCAAAGGACACCTATTATTTTTATCTTGCCATTGCGCTTGAAAAAAGTAAAAAGATTGATGAAGCAATTAAAAATCTTGAAAGGGCCCTGGAAAAAAATCCCGGGAGTTCAAAGATAAACAATTATCTTGGGTATCTTTATGCTGATAATAACATAAAGCTGGAGCGGTCCCTCTTCCTTATAAACAGGGCTCTCTCAGTCGAGCCTGAAAATGGAGCTTATATGGATTCCCTTGGGTGGGCATATTTCAGGCAGGGGAAATATAATCTGGCTCTTAAAAAGCTTCTTGAAGCGGAGAAGAAACTCGACGAATCAAAAAGCCCTGATGCAGTTGTCTATGACCATATCGGTGACGCTTATCTGAAGCACAGCAAAACTGATAAGGCTCTTGAATACTGGGAAAAATCCCTCAAACTGAAAGAAGAAAAGAAAGTTCGGGAAAAAATTAATAATCTAAACAGGAAGTAGGCAATATGAACAGACTTAGCTTTAAAATAGAGATAATTCTGCTGGTGATGTTGTTTTGTGGCGGGTGTGTTTCCACGGGAAAACAACC
>CAZPEK010000354.1:0-4206 GCA_964585555.1 uncultured Leptospirales bacterium
CTTTTTACAGTATAAAATACCGGCTAGAGGCACCACCAAGATGAGAGCAAAATAAGGAGACTTACATGAATAAATCTGTAAAACAGGTAGCCCTGTTTATACTAATTGGACTACTCGTACTGGCAATATTCAAGGTCCAGCAGTCTGATGATAACAAGTTTATCAATTATAGTGATTTCGTTAAGAAGGCTAAAAACAATGAAATTGCCAAGGTAATTATAGAGAATGACCGGAAGATTTTTGGTTACTATAAAGCCGGTGTTGTGAAGAAAAAAGTGGCCCCCAGGAAGGGTTTTGGAGCTCCAAAGGCTACTTTTGATTTTGAGACAACTATTCCCTATAAAGACCAGATGCTTATGGGAATTCTTCTTGAGAATAATATTGTCATTGAAGGCCGGGATGATGAAGACGGCATGTGGCTTAAGTCAATTTTAGGCATTTTGCCGTGGCTGTTGATTTTCGGTATTATATGGTTCATCATGATTCGACAGATTCAAAATACCGGTAACAAGGCCCTCTCTTTCGGGAAAAGCAAGGCGAAGCTTAATCCTGAAATGAAAACGAAGATAACCTTTGATGATGTTGCGGGGGTCAACGAGGCGAAAGTTGAACTTCAGGAGGTCATCGAGTTCCTGAAAGAACCGAAAAAATTTACAAATATAGGCGCTAAGATTCCAAAGGGTGTTCTTTTAATGGGCCCTCCGGGAACAGGTAAAACACTTCTCGCAAGGGCGATTGCCGGTGAAGCAGGGGTTCCTTTTTTCTCAATAAGCGGATCTGATTTTGTAGAGATGTTTGTAGGTGTCGGAGCCTCACGGGTACGGGACCTTTTCGAGCAGGGGAAGCAGAGCGCTCCCTGTATCATATTTATTGATGAGATTGACGCGGTTGGACGGCTCAGAGGCGCTGGCCTCGGGGGTGGACATGATGAGCGTGAGCAGACCCTGAACCAGCTTCTTGTTGAAATGGATGGTTTTGAAACAAATGAAGGTGTCATTATCGTTGCGGCGACCAACAGGCCTGATGTACTTGATCCGGCCCTTTTGAGACCCGGTCGATTTGACCGTCATGTTGTGGTTGATACTCCGGATATCCGGGGACGTGAAAAAATACTTGCTGTTCATTCTAAGAAAGTACCCCTTTCAAAAGAGGTTGATCTGAAAGTTATTGCCAGGGGCACTCCAGGATTTACCGGAGCTGATCTTGCCAACCTGGTGAATGAAGCGGCCCTTCTTGCTGCAAGAAAAAATAAGAAACGGGTCTACATGACCGATATGGAAGAAGCAAAGGATAAGGTTCTCATGGGACCGGAAAGGCGATCAATGCTCATTTCTGATGCAGATAAAAAAGTAATTGCTTACCATGAAGCAGGACACGCGATCCTTGGATTGTTGACTGGAAAAGATCCGGTTCACAAGGTTACCATTATTCCGAGGGGAAGGGCTCTTGGGCTCACAATGCAGCTTCCTGAAGAAGATAAGCATATTCATACCCGGGAATACTGGGAAAGCCAGATAAAGATTCTCTATGGCGGCAACCTTGCTGAAGAAATTATATTCAATCAAACCAGTACCGGTGCGTCAAATGATATTGAACGGGCATCGGATATTGCCAGAAGAATGGTTTGTGAATGGGGAATGAGCAAACTCCTGGGACCGATTTCCTATGGGAAAAAGAATGAACAGATTTTTCTCGGCCGTGAAATATCCCAGCATCGCGATTTCAGTGAAGCAACTGCTGAGTTAATAGACAATGAAGTGAAAGAGATTATTTTCACCTGTCGAGAGAGTGCAAGGGAAATTTTACAGGGCAGTCTTGATAAATTCAAGGCTATTGCCGAGTACCTGATAGAAAGAGAAACTCTTGACGGGGAAGAAATCAACTTGATAATGAAAGGCGAAATTCTTCCTCCTTTGCAGAATGGCAGGGGTATTAAACAAGAGACCCCTGCATCTGAAGGAACAAAAGAGGATGTTTCTCAAAAATAGACTAAAGAGAGTATACAGGATACAGAAGAAGAAATGACTGATAATCTCGAAGATCTCCTGGCCAATGTTGACGATCTCGATGATTTTTTTCGGGAATCGGCTGTTGAGAAAGACAATCAGTCTGAATCTGAAAATCTTGAAGTGTCAGTTGAATCAGAAGAATTTCCTGAAACATTAAAGGAAGGTTCTGGTACAACTGTGCCTTCAGGTACTCCTGAGTCTGTAGAAACAGCGTCCCCTGCTGAGATTTCTGCAAAACCTTTAGAACCGCCCGAAAATCAAAGCGCACCGATACCTGAGAAGAAAATCTTAGTTCCCGGAACAAAGGATTGGAATACATCTTCTTAAGAAAGCAAAGGATTGGAATACCGGATCCCCCTATGTCATTACAATCAATGACGAGGTTCTTAAAAGGGAAACCAGGCAGCTTTCTAATGTTTTTTATTTTGTTAACACGCTGGTTGAAGAACCTTCAGGTGATGAAATTATTAAAAAGGCTCTTATCGATTACATGAGAAAGCCAGACAGGGATATGCTGGAAAAGTATAAATTATTTCTTTACCAGGAGTTGTTAAAAGAGCTTTTAGAAATCGATACAGTTTTTCTGGAGAAGGGACGTGACGAGAAAGAATTGTTTTACCACATTGGACCGGTTACCGTTGAAAAAATACTGATTGCCAAGTTCAGGCATGAAAAACGGGGATACTGTTTCTGTTATACCGGATCAGGAAAAGGGATCCGTTTGTTTCCCGAAGAAACAATTAAAGCTGTTATTATGAACTGGTTCAATGAAAATATTTTTTCTGCCCGCATAGATTTTGACAACATCACCCTTTATGACCGGGTAAAGCGAAAGGTCAATGAAATATACCGGGAAGATAGAAAACGCTTTCAGATGCTTCTTGAAAAGGTAAATATAAGAGCCGGTGAGGGGCGTTCAGTGGCTCCGGCACGGTTTCTTGCCTTGAAGGGAGAGGATATTTTTGGGCCGGTAAAGCTTCAGGTCTACCGGAGGTTTATCGGTAATAATATATTTATTTAGAATTACGAGAGAATTTCAAGTATTTTTTTCTGCCTGATACCGGTCAAAAGAGCCGCTGACCGCAAAGATTTATTGATGTCTTCCGTTTTTATGAAGCTGTCGGTTTTTTTTACTTCCTCTTCCGCCTCTTCCCGTGCCGCCGTAATCAGTTCCATGTCACTGACAAGATTAGTAAACTCAAAGTCATCAGCACCATGCTGTCGTGTTCCCAGAAGCTGACCAGCTCCCCTTGTTCTCAGGTCTTCCTCTGCGATTATAAAACCGTCACTGGTATTAACTAAAATATTTATCCGGTCGAGGCTTTCCGGTGAGATATCTTCCGGGTAGAGCAGAATGCAGAAAGAATCATGTTCAGCACGGCCCACACGTCCCCTCAGTTGATGAAGTTGTGAAAGACCGAAACGCTCGGGGTGCTCGATAATGATAACATTGGCATTAGGTACATCAACACCGACTTCAATAACCGTAGTGGAGACAAGAATATGTATTTCACCTTTCCTGAAACGGTCCATAATAACTTCCTTCTCATCCCCCTTCATTCGGCCATGGAGGAGTCCTACGCTTCTATCAGTAAACACTTTATCTTTCAGGTGCTCATAGACCGTGTTGGCGGCTTTCAGGTCAGATTTTTCTGATTCTTCAATCAGGGGAAGGATGTAATATATCTGCCGTCCCTGTTCAAGATATTTTTTCATTGAATTGTAAACACCCGAAAGTCGTGAAACGGGGAGAGAAATTGTCTGAATAGATCCCCGGTTAAGGGGCCTGTTTTTAATCATTGAGACTTCAAGATCACCGTAGACGGTCATAGCAAGGCTTCTCGGTATCGGAGTAGCCGTCATGACGAGGAGGTGAGGGTGTTTACCTTTTGCGCGAAGGGCAGCCCGCTGATTCACCCCGAAGCGGTGCTGTTCATCAATGACAATCAGACCGAGGCGCTTGAATTCAACCGTATCCTGTATCAGTGCGTGGGTGCCGCATATGATGTTGATTTCTCCGGTAGCAAGGCCCTGGAGTATGTTTTTTCTTTCTTGCTGCCCCGTCTGTCCGGTCAGGAGGGGAGCGGAAATTCCCTCAGCTCCCGGTTATGAGTTCTGAGCCGTAAAGATCCGCAGTGAGAGACCGCACTCCGTTCGACTAATCCCGTCGAAAATATCCTGATTGAGGATTGTATTT
>CAZPEK010000355.1:0-4158 GCA_964585555.1 uncultured Leptospirales bacterium
GAGATTTTGCTGTGTTAAAGGCAGTATTTAGTTTATGATTTTGTTCAAGGGCAACCTCAAGGATTGCTATGCCCATTCGGCCGCAGATTCCACAGATCCCAAGTTTCATGACAGGTTAACTCCGTAGCGGCTGAATACCGCCTTTAATTTTTCTCGATTTTCCTCAGTAAGGGAAGTCATGGGAAGACGAAGCTCACCGGAACAGTGACCCGCCATTTCCATGGCCGCCTTAATGGGAATCGGGTTGGTTTCAAGAAACATGGCCCGGCAAAGGGGAAGTAGCTTATAAAAAAGCTCCCTCGCCTTTTCAAGCTTCCCTTCGTTGAAAAGGGTCACAACCCGCTTCACATCGCCGGGAATGATATTCGAAAGAACCGAAATAATTCCCTTTCCACCGATACCGAGAACCGGAAGAAGAAGATTATCGTCACCGGAAAGAATTGTCAGTCGGTCTCCCGCCAGTTCATAGAGATTCATCATCTGGGCCAGGTCGCCGGTAGCCTCTTTCATGGCAGCAATATTGTCGACCCGGTCCATCAGGCGGACAACACTTTCAGGAAGAAAATTGACTCCCGTGCGCCCCGGAATATTATACAGCACGATGGGAACCTTTACCGCAGAGGCAACACAGGCAAAATGCTCAATCAGCCCCTCCTGGGTCGGCTTATTGTAGTAGGGATTAACCAGCAGCAGCCCGTCAACACCGGAAGCTTCGGCTGACCGGGAGAGACACATTGCCTCATCCGTGGAGTTTGCCCCGGTACCGGCAATAACCTTCACCCGTCCCTTCGCGATTTTGACGACACGGCGAATGATTTCCTTATGTTCTTCGAACGATACGGTGGGAGATTCACCGGTTGTTCCCATGGGAACAATCCCGTCTACTCCCCCCTCGATCTGCATTTCAACCAGGGCCTCCAGGGCCTGGTAATCTACTTTATTATCTTTAAACGGCGTAATCAATGCCGTATATACACCTTCAAACATGTTATTGTCCCGTTTATTAAAATTTTTTAATTTTTTTAATTCAAGGAAGTAAAGGCCCTCATCCGGCGACCCTGTACTGCCATGAATGTTATTTTCCAGCTTTTATTTCAAGTATTTCAAAAAACCGTTTTTCGAAATACTTGTAACTATACGTTTCTTTTTTAAATTCGTCTTCGAACATATAGAGAATAAGGGTTCTCGGAGCCTTCAGTTTATCACCTTTGGCCGAATAGGTGTATACCTTTAACCAGTCGTCACCGGCCATGATGACGACTTTTACCGACCTTCCCTTTTTAACAGACCCGGAACCGATTTCCACATCCTTTTTTAGTACATAGGTATTACTTTCAAGTTTTTTCAGAGCGGGCATATTCTCTTCCTTTACAAAGGATGAACATGAAACCACAGTAATGGTAAATACCAGGGTAGAAACAAATAAAAACATTTTTTTAATACTCATGTAATATCTCCTGAGTGGATCTGCAAATTATTCTTAAATAACTGTTACGGCAGTCTGTCAAGGAATAAATTACTCCCCTGACAGCTATTATTTGTGATAGGCAATTCCTTCACCAGTGGCAATCAGGCGGTCTTGACTTCCGAAAATCTCGACTTTCCAGATGCTGACTTTTCTGCCTGAATGTACCGGTGTGGCCTCGCCGAATATTTTTTCACCATCCATGGCTGCAGCTATGTAGTTAATATGGAAATTCAGGGCAAGTGCAAGGGTCCCTGTTGAGTTTGACGCTACCGCAAAGGCCTGGTCAGCCAGGGCATAGATAATGGCTCCATGGGCCCGTTCGACAGCATTCAGGTAATCGGGACTGATTGTTACGGAGCAGCGGGCATATCCTTCCTTTACCTCATCTACTTCTATGCCAAGAAACCGGGCCATCGGATCTTTACCCACAACATTGCGTGCGTATTCTAATGGATTTTCAATCATATCACTCATTGAAATCTCTCCTGTAATCACCCTTCAGATTATTCCGTTACTTCTATAGAAAGAAGGGGCACGTAGGTCTGCTCAGGCAGCTTTATACCATAATTATAAAGAAAATAGAACCCATCATCAAGGGACAAAAAAGAAAGAAAATTATCATAGAAAGGAAGATCGAGGGCAATATAGTTCGCCGTGTTCCCCAGGCGGTCCCACAATACTATTTCACGGATAAACCACCGGGACTCCCCGGCGGGAAGAATAAAATCTTCCGCTTCAGTTTTCTCAGGGGGACCCCAGGGGGCATAGACCCGCCCGAAGGCTGATGTCGCATCAGCGGCCATGACAGGTATTTCAAAATCACCTTCCCCTCCGGGACTGGTGAAGACAATTTTTCCCGTTATGGTTCCCGTCGACTCAGTGTGGTTTTCATCATCATATTCGATTAAAAAGTGAAAAAAAGATTCTTCCTTTTCAGAAACTTCAAGAATTTCAACCAGTTCAGGACCGGTGGTATCGCCACGGTCCAGGTTCACACCGGGAATCTACTTCACGTGAAGCGAGGTGTCACGGAGAAGGTCATAATCTGAAAGCTGTCCCTCACGGTAGAGATAATAGTCAAGGTAACGGCCCTTTTGAGAGGAAGTAAAGGCAAAGTCTACCGGCGCCGCCTCTTCTTTTGCCCCCCTTCCTGTAATACCCGCTATCCGCCAGGTACCCGGCTCTTTCAGCTTTTCAGCAGGAATGCGCCCGGTAAAACGATAATCTCCCCGGGCTTCAAGGAGAACCTCACACTCATGGCCCGCCAGGTCTCCCGCAAAAAGCGAGGATTTATTTCTCGAAGGAGAAGTAAGATGAACCCTCAGATCCTCAACAGCTGTGCCGTCGGCAAAGGTTACTTCAATAGAGATATGACTGGTAAAGCCTTTACGCTTTTCTTTTACCGCTGAGGCTTTCAGAGATTTTATCACTGCCGCGGGTCTTCCCTCATCCCAGGTGCGCGTGTCACTCAATTCGGCCTGGAGGGTTTCTTCACTGCCCGCCAGTTCAATGATTCCGGGAGGGGCGGTAAAGCGGTTATTTTTCACCTCAACGCCCCCGGTGACCCAGTGCAGGTCTCCATGACCGGGACGAAGAGAAGAAGTTTTCTAAGGACGTAAGAGAATCACCCGGCAAGATTTTCCGGTTTCAAGACCCCTGATGGTTAGAGTACCCTTTTTAGTGAATGAATAGCCTGCCGCGTATTCACGCCACTGGTCTTCACCCGTTACAATGTACGCCAGGGCGATTACGGGATAAAAGAGGCTGATCTTTTTCTTCCCCCCGTAACTGTATTCAATGTTTATGCTGCCTTCTGCATCGGGATTACCCCCATAGACCGTATCTATTATTCTGAGGCGCTCAATGGCATGAAAGTCATTACGGCTTATGGTGCGGCTGATTCCCTTGAGCGATGAAGCAGCAGCAAGCTCATAGAGTGTCCAGCTCTTCGTCTCGTCATCAAAGCAGTAAAGTCCCGCCTTTCTCTCGTTAACATCGAGAAAAGCCGAGTCCCAGGCATCGCTTTCAAGTTTTCCGGAAATAGTTGAGTAACGGGCCACCCGGGGACGGTCTTCCATGCGATAGATTTTTTCGGTAACGCTGTCGCGGACATACCAGGTCAGGTAGCCCCTCTGAAAGTAGAGGTAGGTGGTAAGGTTTTCAACATCCTTCGCCTCTTCAATCCGTGAGGTGAGAAAATTTAAACTACGGCTCGTCACCTTCCAGAGGTGGGGAATATTGTATTCATTGAGTCCGTCCTGGATATTTATTGCAACTGCCGCGGTTCTCGTCACACGGGGCGACCATGTTTTTACCGGGAGAGGAAGTTCATCTTCATCACCGGGGGAGCCAACCCGGTCACCGATTGCCAGGGGTTCGTCGTCTGACAATTCAGTGGTATTTTCAGACCGGGAAGTATCAATACCCTCGCCTTCACCATCACCGCTGCTGCAGCCCGCGGCCAGGTACAGGGGGAAAATAAGAATTAAAATGTATATAAATGCTTTAATTTTCATGCTTTTTTATGGTTTCTGCTATTTGATGGTAAACCTGCCCTTTTGTTGCATTTATTTCCCGCTCTTTTTCTTTGAGGTGGAGTGAGTGGCCCCCACCGGGGGCCACTCACTCCACCTCAAAGTGTATATTCTGGACTTTGTTGAAAAGGGGTGTATTAAGGAAGGTTTTTTTAG
>CAZPEK010000356.1:0-4100 GCA_964585555.1 uncultured Leptospirales bacterium
AAAGGCAGTGCCTACAATATTCATGGGAGGAGGTGCAGTAATAATCAAGCCATAACTGTACTTTTTTTGTTCCGGGCATGTTTGGGAAAATGGTGGTCAACTCAGAATTACCGCTTATCGTATCATACTTTTTTTCTGCAGCTTTTTCTGTCAGTCCCGTACCGCCGGTGAAAAGGCGGCCGGTTTTCGTTGCTGCACCGTTGAAAAAACCGGTATATTTTCTGTTTTTACCAAGAATGACCGAAGCGAGTATTTTAGCCATTGGAACCGCATTGGTAGCCAGTTTCCCTGAAATAATTTCTTCGGTAACAGCACTATGGTATTGCACACAGTCTCCCACTGCATATACATCGGGAATACTGGTTTCCATAGATGAATTGACGATAATGCCGTCAGGTCCGGTCTTAAGATTTGATCCGAGAAAAAGTGATGTATCAACTTTCATGCCAACAGCAAAGATAACCAGTCCTGGATTGTTATTGCAGTTGTCCGGGGACGCAAGAGTAATCGATGAGCCGTCATCGAGGATTATTTCTTCTGGCTTTATGTTTCCCCTGATTTCTGTTACCTTTTTATTTAAGTGAATTGTAATGCCATTACTTATAAGTTCAGCTTCAGCTTTTACCGCCATCTCCAGGTCTATCATTGCAGGAAGAATATGGTCTGCCATATCAACAAGGTGTGTCGTTACGCCAATATCATTCAAGGCCTGGGAGAGTTCGACTCCAATGGCTCCCGCACCGACGATAACGGCATTTTCTACAGAAGAATTCTCAGTTTTTGATATAATTGCACGAAGGTCATTTTCAGTTTTAAATGTCATGACATTCTCAAGAGTGCTGCCGGGGATACCGGGTAGTACCGGAACGGCACCGGTTGCGATGACAAGTTTGTCATATCCATACTGGCTTCCCGTTTTTGTTGTGAGGGATTTTCCCTCGAAGTCTATACCTGTAACAGAATCTCTAATCAGTTCAGCTCCTGAGTCAGTTACCAGGTTATCTTGTTTGAATGTTTTTTCAATGGGCAGAATGTTTTCAATTGCATAGGGCATTGAACAGTAGATCATTGAAAAATCTTCAGGCCGGATAACCCCGGTTTTCATGGACTTTCCGAGTCTTTTGCACAGGGTAATGCCTGCGGGGCCCCCTCCGATAATTAGCAGTTCGTAATGTTTTGTCATGTAATGTCCTCTTTGTATTATAATTTTATTATTGGAAAATCATTTCCATCTGTGTGAGAGTTGGAAATGACTTCAAAGTTTTTAACCAATTTCAGGATTCCCCGGGCAAGATTCGATTCACTGGTTATTACCGGTATGAAGCGGGTTTTCATTCTTGCAATGTTGGGCCCGAAATTACGATTCATCAGCACCTGAACACCGCGGGCTTTGAGCTGCTTTACCATCGATTTAGCTTTTAAGGTGCTGCCATGTTCTTCATGGATTTCATCAGTATCTTTCTCACTGTTTTTAAGTGTATACATTAGTTTAAAGTTTGAATTGGAAATTTCATAGATGTTGTAAAATGTTGCATCACCAAAATGAGTATTCGTGAAATGTATTTTATCGTTTGTCGCACAAGCTATCGTAATCATAATAATTACCTCCTGTTTTTAAAAATGCAAAATTAGCAGTATTTCTGACAATTAACTGTCATACCCGAGATGATTCAACGATTGCTTGAATGGGACAAACAGTTATACAGGCTCCACACTCCATACAAAGAGACGATTCAATAAAAAATGGAGAGCCCTCTTTGATTGCTTCAGCGGGGCATTCTGTAATGCATTTTCCACATTCACGACATGTTTCTAAAATTTCATATTTCATTATAACCTCTTTTTAAAAAAAGCTAAAATTCTTAAGTATTATAAAAGCATAATGCGTGCCAATATCTGAAATTTTTAAGATAATTATAGATTCGAGAAAAAATAATGTTATTTTGTAATTTTCAGGACTTTTAAATTAACATGTAACGAAATACCTTAAGAGAAGTATCATCTTTCGTTATATCCTTTGCAATAGATATTGCATAATGCATGGTTAAGGGAGTTCTAAAATGTTAAAATGCAATGTTTTCAGTAATACTTCGATCAGGGTACAGGGGGAGGCTTACTCTTCTTCTTTATATGTCTGATTGTCCTTGATGATGTGAGCATAGATTTGGAGAGAAAGCCAGGAGTCTGTGGCTGCATAGATCTTTTGCTTTTCTGAAAGATCCTTACGGGCCCAGTTGGAAGTCTGTACTGATTTCGAAATACGGTAGCCGAGATAGCGGGCGGAAAGGGCCCTGAGGCCTGTCTGGACTATTCCCTTTGAGGCAGCAAGGTCGGCAAGATCAATGAAACCGCCTGGTGTAAATTCTTTAAAATCTCTCAGCTTGATGATATCATCCTTTACTGCTACGCCAACTTTTTTAATCGATTTATTTGCCAGAAGGGCAGCCAGATTATCGGTCATCCCGCTTTTTTGCAGCTGAAAAATATAGGATGTTCCATCAGTAGAGAGCTGAAGAAGGGACACCGGATAGCTGACTCCGGCTCTGAAGGAGGGGCGGGTCTCAGTATCAAAACCGAGGACCTTTTTTTTCTTAAGGTCTTTGACTGCCTTTTTGATACCCTTTTCAGTATCAATAATATGTATATCCCCTACGAACCGCACCATGGGCATGGCTTGAATGTATTCTTTTGGCAGCCGTGCTTCCGATGGAAGGGTGTGGCCTGGAAACTGTATCATATGTAATATTCGCCTGTCTGTTTTTTTGACATTATTGCATATCGGGTTATAAGTTCAAGTCATGTTTTAAATAAGTGTTAAATGGTGGAAAAATCTTTCAATATTAGAATATTTTTACGAGATTTCGGCAGGCCTACAGCCTTCAGGGAGAAAGAATCCCGGAATACTGGAGCTGATAAGACTCCGGATGAGCTTTCAGGCTATTTCTTTTTACCCGAACCCTGAAGGCAGATGTCCCGTATGGGGGAAGTTTCTTAAGTCGGCAGAAACCCCTGGCGCTTCCGCAAAAACGGTCATTTTTATCAAAATATGAGACGATAACCGAGGGGAAATAGACGGGTTTATTTTCTTTGCTCTCAAGGATGCCATCAAGAAAAAACTCTAAAGTTTTTTCTTGATAAGAGAATGAAACCCTGCTGCTGGAGAGTTTTGAGGCCCCTTTTTTCCCTTTGCAGATTTTTGGATCGTAGACAATCTGAAACTGTCGCGGCAGGTCAGGAAGGTTTCTGACAATTCCCCTGAAAGGAAGTATTTCTTTGGGAGCCAGGTCCCGGTCACAGGATGCCTTTGCTGCAATAACCCGACTGCTCCCGGGGTAATAAATATTGATGGAAAGTACGGGTCGGCAATGGGGTTTCCCACTCAGATTTTCCAGCCTTCCTGCGATAGTATGAAAGGTATCATCGGACTTAAATATTGAAAAGGCATGTATCGAATACATTTTTAAGATATTCTGTTCTGATATGCTCTTATGTGTATCTTTTCCCGAACCCTTGATGCGCCATGATGACGCGGATAAAAGTATCCTGCCGGTAGAGGGAGATATTACTTCGGCTGATATTTCCCTCTTATTTTTTAGAGTCTTTGCACTACAGTAAATGATGAGATTGAGGGAAAATTTTTCTCCAAGCTTTGAAAGCTTCTCTGTGCTGATAATTTTTCCTTCATAATAATTATTGCTAAGGATATACTTTAAGATTTTTTCCCTGTCAGGAGTTTTGTATAATTTAAGGGATGCCAGTTCTGATGCGAGGCGTTGTGCTGCGTGAATAAGGTAAGGCCTCTGGTCGGGATCATGGCCCGGTCGGGGGATAACCGCCACCCTTATTTCTTTTTTAGAAGAAGAGAGTGAGCTTATTCTTCTGGCAAGGTCGTGGTAGAGAGTTGATTCTGACGTTAATGTTTTTGCCAGCAACAACAAAATAAATGGCAGAAAATAAAGAAGTCTTCTTTTCACAATGGTCACCCGGTTGTCAAAGTATATTCATATAAAGAATAGAGAGTCAAGTTTTTACCGGTAAAAACTTTATGGAAAAATTAATCAGGGATTGGAAAGAATGATAAATGATAGAAGTACAAATAT
>CAZPEK010000357.1:0-4064 GCA_964585555.1 uncultured Leptospirales bacterium
AACGGACTTCTTGCCTGTGTGGTTGCCGGGGCGGTAACATCCATACTTAAACCGTCGTTCCAGTATATGTATTATACCTTTCGTCTTCCCTACCTGGTGGTTCTTGCGGTTTTTCACAGTTACCTTACTGTGATTATTTTTCAGCGGGGCTGTGGGGGAAAGTTTCTTGTACAGCTTCGAAGTCTCATCGGTTCTGCAGGGACCGCCTTTGCTGTGGGGCTTTTTCTTTTTAACGCGGCAGATCATATGAGTGGCGGGGATAACCGGATGTTTCCCAATGACGTTGTAGAGAAAAGAAGGCCTGTTGATTTTGTGAATCCTCTTTCCGGCAGCTATGAGCCCGTTGTGAATCAGGGGCTTCTTCCCCTTGTTTCCTTTCCTTTCGGGAGCGCCGCATGTGCCCCCATGAACCAGGATACGGAAAGGGCCGGGGAGTCGTACCGTTATTATAACATGAAAATTACCGGCTTTCTTTTTCTGTATCAACCCCGGGATGGGGGGGATTTTTTTGCCCAGGGGGCTGTGATGGCGGGTACGGGAAAAGTGAGGTTTCTCCGGGAAAAGCGGGGTCTGAAGTACCGTCACCGTGACGAGATATCTTCCCCCTGTTATTACAGGGCTGTTCTTGCGCCGGGGCGCTCCGGGGAAATTACCGCGGAGATGACCACGACACGTCGAAGCGGTATGATGCGGTTTGTTTTTCAGAAAAATAAATCTTCCTGGCTCGTGATAGACGGCGGTTCCTTTCACGGGGGAAAATGTGAAATTTATATAGATCCATCAAAGAGAGAAGTTGCTGGTCGGGTATACCAGGTACCGGGAAAAGAAGGAATGGAAAACCCTATGCCGGGAGCAGTATACTTTGTCCTTCAATATGACAGACCCGCAGTTGGCCGGGGCATTTTCATGGGAAAAAAATACATCGAAGGACGCAGCATCGGTTCAGGGAACCGGACAGGAGCCGTTCTTCAGTTTGCCCCGACGGGGTCAAAAAAGATTTATATACGCTTCGGCACATCAGTAAGAAGTATTGAAGATGCGCGGTACAACATCAGGCGTGAAATCGCAGGAAGTGATTTTGAAACCCTTAAAAAGAATGCCCGCGCAGCCTGGGAGAAGGCTCTTGATGTACCGCTGATCCCGAGTGGAACGGAAAAAGATAAAGGAATATATTATACTGGCATGTACCGGGATATTCTCAGGGAACCGGCCGAGCAGTGATTTCCATACCTGATTTAAAAGGAGAGAATAATGCATCTCTTTGAAGAACTTAAAAACATCGGTAAACAACCGAAACTTTTTGAAAAATATACCACACCTGAGCTATGGAATGACCCCTGGGTTTCTCGGCAGATGCTGAAGGTTCATCTTGCCGAAGATGTTGACCCGGCTCTTTGAAAAAGAAGGCTTCAAGATAAGGGAATGCTACGCTGATGTGGCTGGTAAGCCCTTTAGCGATGAGTCGGCGGAAATCGCTATTGTTGTGCAGAAGCTGTAAATTGTTTTAAACAAATTTGTTTTTTTCTATTAGTGTATAGTTAGATAAAAATATATAAGGAATTAACAGTAATGAAAATAACATTTAAGCCAATCGGGTATGTTCGCCATGAACATGAATCGGTCCCCCGGCACTGGTCGGTTTCAGATCTTCAAGGCCGCCTGGAGATAGACCCGGTCTACCTGGATGCACTGGCTGACACCGAACCGGGAGACCGAATAGTTGTGCTTTTTTATTTCGATCGGAGTCCCGAATTCGGGGCATCTTTTCTAAAACAGACGCCCCCGGGTCGTGATGCCCCGAAAGGGGTATTTGATATCTGCTCGCCGGTGAGGCCCAATGCCCTGGGATTGTCGGTTGTCGAGGTGCTTGCAAAAGATGGATCAGTTTTAACGGTCAAGGGAATCGATATGCTTGACGGCACACCGATACTTGACATCAAACCCCATGTAACAGGGCCGGCCGGTTGATTTGTTCTTCTATGGGTTAAATATTTTTTTCAGAATGACCCGGGTGATCATGTAGGTGGGGCGAATACCTTCATCGCCCAGGGCACCTGCACTGAGGGTCTGACCGCTGAGAAGGGGATTGTCTGAGGCATAGTAGGCATAACGGACCTTTACATCCGGTGATATATGTTTTCTGATTATAGCGGCACTGACAGCCCGGTGATAATGCCCCCCCTCCATTTCGAGTCCCACGGCTTTCCATCTGGTGCGCTGGAATTTTTCCAGTACATCCCGGTTTTGCAGTGAGGTCCCGAGGACCGTTACAATGGGACCTGAATAGACATCTATGTCATCATCAAAATCTTCTCTTTTCAAGTCATTGTCTACCATGTAGTTATGAGGCGTCCCTTCAAAAACATGGGCAGTTGAAAGCATCAGGTCGCCTTTTTTACCGGTAAGAATACCGGCTTTCCCCATAATTGAAACAGATGCAATGTTAAAGAAAACATCCCCTGTTTCCCCATGCAGTGGACTGAGAAGTTCTTCAAGTACTTCAAAGGCCTGGGCACCAAAGGCGTAATCCATAATTACCAGTACCGGTGAATCTTTTTCACAGTCATTGGAGGGAAGTGACAGGGATGGATGAAACTCAAGGTTTTTCAGACTGCAGGTGTCGATAATCTGGCAGTCAAGATAGGTGCCTTCATTATCAGTTATTTCAATAAGACCGTGATTTAATGCAAATTCTCTTACCAGGTCGTATTCTTCTTTGCTGCTTGTAATGAAATCGTAGAAGTCAAGGTTCCCGTCTTTTCCTTTTCGGGCCGCATATGCGAAAAGTGAATTCATTACGCTGTGCATGTTGGCGCTGATGATGTGTATGGGCCGATTTTCCAGTTTCAGTTCTGTGAGTTTTGTCTTGATATTATCGGCCCATTGGCGGCCGTAGCGGTGACTTCCGATCATCTCCCGGAGGCTGGGGGTAAAGTAGACCATCAGGTTGCTTTCACTGGCGAGTCTCTCCTCTTCGGCCCGGCGCCCCAGGCTGTAAATGATGTTGAAAAGTCCCATGTTGCTGTTATGCTTTTTCTGGTTTTCTTCAAGGGAAAGGTAGGTCTCCCGGGTCTCCTGGAAGGTGCGCCCCAGGATAATCGAAAGATTCCAGAGGGCCTGGTCAAGCTCAGGGCCTTTAAGATTTTGAGCAGCCATATCTTTTTCCAGGGTTTGCCATTCATGCATGGTGTTATTAGTGTCTGAGTGTATCTGGTGTCGAATTTTTTCAGCTTCGATGGTGAGAAAGGTGATATGGGTCAGGATGTCGTAAATTTCGCTCATGCCCCGGGTGATAACAAAGGACATCTCATTCTCGCTGACCCGGTAGGACGTGCGGCGACGTTTCAGTGGTGTTATCCGGTCAAAGGAAGTATGCTCAAGGTCTTCCTGGGCGGTAAGTATAACATGGGTGCATTCTTCGATGCCTCGGGGGAGCCGGTCCATGACATATTCGAGACCCTTTAGTTCAATGATGCGGGGGTCGTTCATAGTGCCGTAGATCTCAGGTGAGAGGGTCTTGAGGCTGTCGGCAAGGGTTTGACCCGAGCGGCCTGATGGTTTATAGTATCCCCGAAGGGCAAGGGCATCTGCTGTTGTCTTAAATATTCTGATGGCCATGCGGGACCGTTGGGCTTTACTCTTTGTTTTCAAGGTCTCTTCCTTAATTGGTTTATTCTTCGGGTCATTTTTTCACCTTTCGTTTACAGAATCAAGATTTAAATTTTTAAGAGGTCAAAGACGAACGGGAGGGATACCCGCTCTGAGAGCACCCTTCCAGGGGAAAATTAATCATTGACGGTTTTTGTGAACTTCCTCACCAATGAAAATTCATAAAAGATTTTTTGGAGGGGAAGATGATCTCATTTTTAATATATGCCGTGGTAGGTGCCCTGTCGGGTTTGCTCGCCGGGCTCCTCGGCATCGGCGGCGGTGTTGTCATAATACCGATGCTGGTCTTTGTCTTCCCCCTTCACGGGATTCCCGGCGATGTGATAATGCCGATGGCTCTCGGGACATCCCTTGCCAGTATAAGCTTTACGGCAATTTCGAGCTTTTATTCCCAT
>CAZPEK010000358.1:0-4061 GCA_964585555.1 uncultured Leptospirales bacterium
GGCCTGATAATTGACGGCGACGACCTGAAGGTTCTGGAATTCAATACCCGCTTCGGCGATCCTGAGGCCCAGGTCATTCTTCCTCTTCTTGAAGGAAAACTTGGTGACATCTTTCAGGGGGCCGTCAACGGAACCCTTGACTCAGTTGACTTTTCATTTAAAAAGGAGCATGCCATTACCGTGGTCATGTCATCAGGGGGATACCCCGGGTCCTATGAAAAAGGAAAAGAAATTACCGGTATTGACTCCGTAGGCGATGAGGTGATTGTCTTTCATGCCGGGACAAAAGAAGATGGCGGAAAAATATTCACAAACGGCGGCAGGGTCCTCAATGTGACCGCCATGGGCGGCAGCCTGGTTGAGGCCCGGGAAAAGGCATACCAGGCAGTAGAAAAAATTTCCTTTGAAGGGGCCTTTTTTAGAAAAGACATTGCCCATCGGGCTCTCAAGAGATAAATCATGAAAAAAATATACCTGCTCCTCCTGCTGATTGCGGCTGTCGGAACGCTGGCGGCAGGTTCTCTGACTTATAACAGTGACGGTTCCATCACCTATACATCAGCTGATGGAAAAACCAGGCACGTTAACATGGATGGGAAAACACCCTATGGTGTTGTCATCGAAAATGAACGAAGAATAATGCAGCGGAGAAACTTCACCCTTGAGCTCATCTATGCCGGAAGCCTCAGTGATGATCTGAAAGAGGGAGCATTAAAAACCTTTTTTAGTGAACTAGAAACTGAATTCCGACGCTGGCTCTATAACAGCAGGCTTCCCCGGAAAAAAGTGAAAGTTATGGTATCAAACTGCCGCTTTGGAAAAACCGGTTACTGTAAAAGAAAATCTCTTCAGGGAATAACTATCTACCTATTTCATAAGGGTAAGGAAGTGAAGGCCCACAGCATCAGCAGAAATGATATTCTGAACAAAAAGCGCAGGCCCTTCCTGGCCGCTGAAGTGGTAAAAAGCTTAATGAACTGACAAAGGGATAACTTCCTTACACTTAAATATTTTTCAAACAGCCCGAATCCCTCTTCAATAAAGTTTCTCTTCACTGAAAGCTCAGTGAGGAGAAATTCTGCAAAGATTTTTCAGCATTTTTCTCATCTGCCAGTATTCTTTAAAAGAAAAAATAACACCGTTAACCGAAATTACCAGAGATGTAAATAGTTTTTCATTTCAGCAATCATAGCGGTTGACAAAAAAGCATATCTATGGTCAACTTAATTATTCCATATCCTTAAGCCAGAAAATTCAAGGAGTAGATCATGGATACCTTCATTGAATCACGCATAGTCCCGGAATGGGATGAAATTGATCTTGCACGGGAAAAGACTCAGCATTTCCTCAACGCCAGGGGTTTTAATTCCGATGTTATTGATGCGGTTGCCATGGTTACCGGTGAACTCATTGAAAATGCAATAAAATACGGCACCTATGACAGCACAAATCAGGACCTCAGCTATTCTGTCGAAACAGGGGATACTGCAATAATTATTGAGGTAAAAAATCCAATTAGCCCGGAGTTTGATGAAAATCTTGATAAACTGGATAAAATGATCCAGTGGATTCGCGGTTTTCAAAATCCCTTTGAAGCGTACATCGAACGGCTTAAAGAAGTCTCTATCCGATCCTTTACTGATGGTGAAAGTGGTCTTGGGCTCACACGAATTGCCTATGAAGGCCAGTCGATAGTTGATTTTTATGCTACCGGCGATGACATTATTTCAGTCTCAGCTGTATACCAGTTATAAGAGAGGTTAAACAACAGTTAATGGAACAACGAAAAAGCCACACTATCAAATCACTTAACCTGGAAATAACAGAAAATGATTCTATTTCTATCCTCTGGCAGGGAAAAAGCACTGAAAGAAATCCGAGTAATTTTTTAAACCCCATACTTTCTGATACCCTGTCAAAGGGTGCATCAGAAGAAAAAAAGATAATTTTGGATTTTCGTGAACTGGAGTTCATGAACTCATCAACCGTAACTCCGGTTGCTAAAATGCTCGAACAGGGAAAGAAAGGAAGTAACAGCATTACAATCTATTACAATAAAACAAAAAAATGGCAGGAACTTTCATTTTCAGCTCTCAAGATATTTGAAACTGATGATGGCAGAATATCAGTAATCGGGAATTAAACAATGGGAAAAGAAACAAAAAAATTCAATGGAATTATTACAGGCAAAAATAAAACGATTGAGGGAGAGATCTCATTTTCTTCAAGATATACTGTTTACATATCTTTAAAGGAAGAGCATGCGTTGCGGGATGGAGAATATTTTGAGCGGTTAGAAATAACAACAGATAATGGAGACTTCCTTCTTGAAGGAGGCCGCTTTGTTCTCGATACTGGAACAAAAAATAAATCCGGAACCCTGATTTTTACAACAGACCTGTATGATTTTGATCAATTGTTTAACGAAAACAAATTGATTAATCTTGAAACATATAACAATAACATGAAGCTTATTTTTTCCCAGAAAGAAAACATTAAGGAAAATTTTATACACTATACCTCCCGACTCACTTACGATCTTAATGTATACCAGCACTACTTTGATGACCTGGACAAAAAAATTGATAGCGAACCCGAAAACATACGGGAAGAGGTGCGGCAGACCCTGATTGCCACAGAGGGCCAGAAATTTTTAAAATTTTTCCAAAGCAGAATTGATATACTTGAATCTGAAGTCAGTGACTACACCCGGCAGGAACATGAACTCCACGGTTTCTTTTTCAGAAAACAGGTCTGGCCCCTTATTCTCTGTTCTGATTTTATGGCACGCACCAATATTAAACCGAGAGGATATGCCGGCGACTCTGAAATGATGAGGATGATTTACGAAAATGAGTACGTTGGCAATTCAACATTCTCAAAGCTTATGTATAAGTACGGCATAGAAGTCCCGGCGGCACAGGCGGTCAGAAACAGAAGAATAATGGTTCCGGAAATCCTTCGAAGTGTTCAGAAAGACTTCAGCAAAAAGAACCAGGGGGCCTTAAGAATCATGTCTGTTGCATGTGGTCCCGCCTATGAACTGCAGGACCTTTTTCTAAGTGAAGAGGATGTCCAGAAATTTGAAGTGACTCTTCTCGATCAGGACACAGAGGCTCTCAAAGAAGCTGAAGAGAGTATTAAAAAAATTGAAAATTCCCTTGGCTACCAGATAAAGGCCAATTATCTTCAAGATTCGGTTCGAACCATGATGCGCCACAAGGATATCGATGAAAAGTGGGGCACCTTTAACCTTGTTTATTCAATGGGGCTTTTCGATTATCTTACGCCGCCAACGGCAAAAATTGTAACGGAACGCATGTACAAGATGCTTGAACCGGGAGGTCAGATATTTATTGGGAATTTCCATGTGGCAAATCCAAGCAAATGGTTTATGGAATACTGGCTTGACTGGGTGCTTTACTATAGAAGTGAAGATGAGTTCAAACGATTGCTGAGAGATACAGATGCTGAAGACATTAATGTGTTTTTTGAAGAAAGCCGCAGCCAGGTTTTTCTTAATGCAAGAAAGCCTTTATAAACAAAAGCAATGAACACTAAAACATCAATAGAATTACTGGATGAGATGAGTGTCGAAGATATCTCCTTTGACCAGCACCTTCATCGCATTATTCATGACTGGTCAAAGGTATTATCAGCCCTTGTTTTTGTACTGGTTCCCATGTTCTTTTTTCTCGACCTCTTTATCGTACCAGAGCAATTAATAACACGATTTGCAGTCTACCGGTCATTCCCCACGGCGATCGCTCTCTTGCAATTTTTTATTTTGTATAAAACCAGGCCTGGAAAGTGGTCATTCATTAATGGCTATATTGCAGCCTTTATGGTAGGCCTCTCTATTTCCATGATGACCATTCATCTTGGAGGATTTGATTCACGATACTATGCGGGACTCAACCTGATTATTATTGCAGTTTCGCTTTTTCTCCCCTGGCAGTCCCTTCACTCAGCAATAACCGGGCTCATGGTTATTACCATTTATGTATCTACGAACCTGATTGCGGGTCATGATTTTCACTCACCGAACCTGATTAGCAACC
>CAZPEK010000359.1:0-4060 GCA_964585555.1 uncultured Leptospirales bacterium
GTGATAATCGTGATGAACTGATTGATGTTTTTAACGAGCGTCTTCGCCACGCCGGCAAAGCGGGAATACCGATCGTTTGCTATAATTTTATGCTCGCCTTTGACTGGATACGCACTGATCTCGCCATGAAGCTTGATGACGGTTCAACAGCCCTGAGTTATAATCATAAAGACCTTGAAACCCTTGACCTGACCCGGGAGCTTCCCGCCTGGAGTACCACCTATACCCCTGAGACACTGGAGGCGATGCTTGCCGCCGCCCGGGCCCTGAGTGAAGAAGACCTGTGGGCACACCTGCAGTACTTTCTTGAGCGGGTGGTCCCGGTCGCTGAAGAGGCAGGGGTGCTGCTGGCAATACATCCCGATGATCCCCCCTGGCCGGTACTGGGGATTCCCCGGATCATTACATCAGAAGAAAATCTTGATCGCTTTCTCCGCCTTGTTGACCGGCATCATAACGGCCTTGCCCTTTGTTCCGGATCACTGGGGGCCAATCCTGACAATGATATTCCAAAAATAGCCCGGCGCTTCAGCGCCGAGGGACGGATACATTTTGCCCATATCCGCAATATACGCTTTACGGGAGAGAAAGAGTTTCACGAATCAGCTCATCTTTCCCGTGAAGGAAGTTTAGATCTTTTTGAAATCATAAAAGCTTATCACGATACCGGTTTCACCGGCCCCATGCGTCCCGATCATGGACGCAACCTGTGGGGAGAAGAAAGAAAGCCGGGCTACGGACTCTTTGACCGTGCCATCGGCGCCGCCTATCTCCAGGGACTCTGGGAGGGAATAGACAAAATGAAAAAAGGGGGAAGTAATGGGACGCTATAAAAAACATGAAACACTGCAGGTGATGAGGGACACCCGCCTGGTGGGACTCTTTCATCACGGTGATCCTGAAACAGCCCTGGATATTTTAAAGTGCTGCTCAGCAGGGGGCCTGCGGGTTGTTGAATTTGTCAATCGTGGAGACGGTGCTCCTGAGATATTTTCCCGCCTTGCAGAAGCGGTTAAAGAAGAATATCCTGAAATCGTTCTCGGTGCCGGTTCGGTGCTCGAAGGGGCTACCGCCGGACAGTATATAAACAGGGGGGCCGATTTCATTGTTTCTCCCTGTATCAGTGAAGACGCGGCAAGGGTATGCAACGCCCGAAAGATTCCCTATATTCCCGGCTGTGGGACTCCGACTGAAATCATGAATGCTCATCTTCTCGGTGTAGACATCTGTAAGCTTTTTCCCGGGGGAGCCTCGGGTGGACCCGCCTTAATCAAGGGCGTTCTGGCTCCCATGCCCTTTGCCGAAATTATGCCCACCGGGGGCGTTGAACCGACTGAAGAAAACTGCCGGGCCTGGTTAGATGCCGGTGCCGTTTCTGTCGGCATGGGATCAAAGCTTATAGACTCACAGCTGGTTAGTGAGAAGCGCTTTGATGAACTGACTGATAAAATCAGGGATTGTGTCTTATTGATAAATCGGTTAAAAGGGGCCTGCCGGTCATGAGCATACGATTTGAAAAAGCCTCTGGTGCGGGTAAAGGCGTGTACGGCGCCATGGGAGAGATAATGCTTCGCCTCGCGGCTCCCGGCTTTGAGAAATTCTTCCAGTCTCCTGAGCTGAAGGCGACCTTCGGGGGCGGTGAGTCAAATGTAGTGGCAAGCCTTGCATCCCTGGGCCTGCAGTCACGGTTTATTTCAGCTCTTCCCGATAATGCCATCGGAGTAGCGGCCCTTCGAACCCTGAGGGGCCTTAATGTTGATGTCTCGCCGGTAGTCATAAAGAAGAATTCCCGCATGGGCCTTTACTTCCTCGAAAAAGGGGCGAATCAGCGTCCCTCATCGGTGATATATGACCGTGCCGACAGCGCCCTCTGCAGCCTCAGGTCAGATGAGGTTGACTGGAAGGCCGCCATGGAAGGAGTCACCTGGTTTCATATTACCGGTATCACCCCGGCGCTTTCCGAGACTGCCTCAGCCCTGAGCTTTAAGGCCGTCGAAGAGGCAAAAAAACAGGGGGCCATCGTCTCGATTGATCTTAATTTCCGGGCAAAGCTCTGGAACTACGGAAAAGAGGCGCAGGATGTGATGCCTAAACTTGCCGCCATGGCGGATGTAATCATTGCCAATGAAGAAGATGTGCAGAAGTCTCTGGGTCTCGGAACAGAGCTTGATCCCACCCATGGTGAAATAGAGCGGCGACGCTACGAGGAACTGGCCGTAGTGGTCTTTAAACATTTTTCAAATCTTTCTCTTCTCGCCATTACGCTTCGGGAATCAATCTCCGCGTCTCATAACCGGTGGAGCGCCTGTCTCTCCGATGGCAGTGAGGCAGTCTTTTCCCGGACCTATGAGATTACCGATATAGTTGACCGGGTTGGCGGGGGAGACAGCTTTGCCGCCGGACTGATCTACGGGCTTTCGATCTTTTCTGAAGGAGAAGAGGCCCTTAACTTTGCTGTTGCTGCGTCATGCTTGAATCATTCCATTGAAGGTGATGTGAACCTTTCGTCTCTCGATGATATCATGAAACTATATAAAGGTGATGCCTCGGGACGGATCAGCCGCTGATTAGACCTGTCGTAGGCATACGGAAAACAGGGGGAGTTATGAGTACAGGTGGAAATGAAAAACTGAGTCTTTCTACTAAACTTGGATTTGGTGCCGGCAATTTTTCTCCTTATTGCTGTTTATAATACTTATAAATACAGTCTGACACCTGAGACTCATAACCGCCTTAAGGTTTTTCTTGACCGCCGTCGTGCCGGAGAAGAGGTCTCTGCAGATGAAGAACAGGCGCATAAAAAATTATTAGAGGGGTAGGCTGTATGTCCACTGTAAAAGAAATAAAGACAGGGCCTGCGATCCACATTGCCTTCAGGTTTCACGGAAACTTTTATCATTCATACCGGGGCGACACCCCTGACGAGCTCGGTTTTGGAAAGGATATACGTATCATTCGCCATATTATCAAAGAACTCGATGATTTGAACGCCTCCGGTATTCCAGTCCGGGGGACCTGGGATTTTGAGAATTACTTTTCCTTTGAAAAGATTATGCCCGAGCACTGCCCCGATATTATTGAAGACATGCAGCGCCGCGTGAAAAGCGGCATGGATGAAGCCCAGTTCATGTCGTGGAACAACGGCCTGGTGTCAGCCTCTACCCCTGGTGAGTTTGATGCCGCGATCAGCCGTGCTATCAGTAATCCCGAAGGCTCGGGGCTCAGGGACCTCTTCGGTACCTTCGGCCCCATGGTGCGTCCCCAGGAGATGATGTACACGCCAATTCATCTTAAGATGTATAAAAACCTCGGGATTGATGCTATCAGCTTATACTACAGCGGGTTACCCTTTAACGGCTTCAGTAATTTTGTTCCCCTGCTTTCGGTTGAAGAGCGCTACAACCCTTTGACCCTGAGTTACCCGGGGATTGATGAAACCATGACCCTGATGCCGTCATTTAACGTGGGTGATCTGCTGGATAATTTTTCTATCAGAAAATGGGTCAAGCGGATGCGCCGTCAGCAGCTGAAAATGGAAAGGCCGAAAGACCTGATGCTCCTTGTAGACATGGATGCGGATGACGAGTTCTGGTGCGGTTTCGGTGTGCCGGTTATCTCCCGGCTCTGGCGAACCGTTGATGGTCTTCGGGGGCTTGTTGAGTCTGTCAGTAACCTCGACTATGTTGTTTTTGATACGCCTTCGAACTACCTGGCCAGTCATGAACCGGTTTCTGAGATAAGCATTGGTCAGGATACGGCAGACGGAAGTTTTGACGGCATTTCAAGCTGGGCTGAAAAGTGGTCAAACCAGCGCATCTGGACGGGAGTAGACCGCTCCCGCCTCATGGAGATGCAGAGCGGGGCCCTGGTGAAGGGGGCTGCACCTGCCGTGGTAAAGAAAGCTGAAAAACTCTTAGCTGAAGCCTTTGAAAAACGCGTCAGGCTTTTGTCGACTACCCACTTCGGCATGTCGGCTCCTGTAATGAATCTTGCCCGCCTTGAGATCGCCCGGGACCTGGCCCGTGATATTGTTTCTCAGTCTTCTGAGGCCCTTGCCCTT
>CAZPEK010000360.1:0-4046 GCA_964585555.1 uncultured Leptospirales bacterium
ACCTGTAACAGGTTTTCCTGAAAATACTGACCTGACCCTGGCGCGTTTCGGTATTGAGCATACCATGTACTTTGATGTTGAAGCGCCCCCCTTTGAAGACGCCTACCAGCTTCTCTCTATATTAAAACACATAGACTTCCTTTCCCATATGAATGTCGGCAAGGTACAGGAATTCATCACCATGGGACGCTACCGGCAGTATAAACGGGGAGAGCATATCATCCACGCGGGAACCCAGGGGGACACATTTTTTATTATTGCCCGGGGCAACGTGACGGTTAAAAGCTCCGATGGAAACTACAGCAAAATTCTCGGGGCCTGTGATTATTTCGGCGAAGGGGCCCTGCTGCGGGAAGAGGTCCGCAGCGCCGATGTGATAGCCGAGACCGATGTAACGGTATACGCGATGACCAAGGAACGCTTTAAACATTTTCTTGAAGGTACCGAATACGACGAGGTGCTTCGAAGTCTTGCGGAAAACCGAAACCGTGAAGCCTGGGAAACCCTTTCAGACAGTCCCTATATTTCATTTATGACTGAAACCCAGCGGACTTATCTTGAATCGATGCTCAAGCCTCATGAACAAAAAAAGCAGGGCCCCTTTATTAAAGAGGGTGAAATTCTTGATAACCTGTACATCATCCGCAAGGGAAACGTTGTAATGGAAAAGGGTGAGGAAGTTATAACCGTCCTCGGCAGGGGAGACCTGGTGGGCTGTGTGGAAAACATTCACCGCAATGAACCTTCAGGGTATTCCTTCAGCATAAAGGATCCGGTTTCTTTTTACCGTATTGACGGGGAGGCCTTTCGCACGTTTCTCAGCAAAAATCCCGGCCTCATCATGAAGCTGAAATACCAGTTTTAGCTGCACCTGATATTGATATACAGGAAACTGCACCCTCATACCTGGGGCAGATGAGATAGAATGGCATTTGAACGAAGCTGCCTCTTCCTACTTCCAGATTAAATAATTGACAAAAAGCGATGTCAACGGATTGACGAGTGCCGCGGCTGCACGGATGCAGAAGACTGGCCACCGGTCATGCAACGCTTTTTTAAATTTTGTTTTTACGACTAACATTTGTTATACCCAGGCACTACCCGGATATAACAAATATAACAACTTTAATTCATCCAGGAATTGTCCCAGTCCCAGGTAAACCTTAAATAATCAACTTTTAAAAGAGTACAGCCATCCTCAAGAGTTGCATCCTGGCCAAGACCGGACATTTGATAAAAATTAAGATTTCCTTCGATTTCATCAGAGGGACCGTCTTCCCTGGTAAAGCTGACTTCACCGGAAGCGGCGATATATATCTCATCAGGAGTACCCGAAGAGAGACTTCCCTTTAAAAGAATTGCCGTCAATGAGCCCTGCATTGTATGTATACCCGCAGTATTTGTTGCTCCATAACCAAGCAGAGGAATTGAATCGATATCATTAGAAACAGCAGGATGAACCGCTCCCCAGGAATAATTTGCTGCGGTTGTTTCCGGGTTATAATAAGGAGAGAAATCTCCGGTATAAAAAGTATCAAAATCGTTAAATCGTATACTCACAATGAGGATATAACCACTTGTTTCATCAACAGCATATCCGAAGGCATGGCCAAAATTCTCCATATCATCAAAACCACCGGTAGTAGAAAAATCAAATGAAAGATCCACAGTTTCACCCACGGTTATGTCAAGTTCTGGACTTTTGTCCTGATCAAGAAAATCACAGTTTACTGTAAACACAGATCCTAAAAGAACAATAAGTACTAATTGAAAAAATTTTTTCATTGGAAATCCTCCAAAATTTAAATATGTCCACTATTGAACTAATAGTAAGTACCTTAAATGGCCGGATCGCCCCGAAAAAAATTTTAATTTTTTTAGTTTTTTTCTAATGATGTGCTCTCTATTTTCAAAAAAAGGCAGAACGTTCAACCCGATTATATACTTAAACCAGGGCAGCATTCCCATATCATCAACCCCGTTTTTACAGGCATCGATAACCTCATCGACAGATGTAGGACCCTCGGCATCACGAGTTAATGAATCTTGATATAACTCCCAGTAATGCTCCCCTGCTTTTTTACACGGGCTGGCTTCATCATTATCACAACTGGTGATGGCAAAAGAAAAAAGAACGAGCATGATTATGCCGGATTTCTGGTATAATTAATCTCCTGAAAATGCGGTACAATGACCGAAATATACAGGAGGCTGGCGGCATGAAAAAATTTAAAAAAGCCTTGCATGACCGGTGCTTTTTGTCAATATTTAAGCTTGCCGGTTGTATGATCTACCAACTATAATGATTTATTGTATCTTGGGTGTTCCAGAGTATATACGACTTAAAAAACAGGAGAACGTTATGAGTGAAGCAGCTAATGCATGGGCCTGGCCATGGTGGGGTATCATGGTTGGAATTAATATTATACAGTTAATCATTTGTTTTTATTTTGTTTTTAAAGCACAAAAACGCCTTACTGCCCAGAGGGATACCTATGAGAAATGGATGATGATATTCGGCATAATCTTTACCATAGTAGCTGCGTATCGATCAGTATTTGTTTCACGCTATCTTACCCAGTATGCCTGGTTTGATACAATAGCCAATAGTTCCTTAATAGTTCGATCCCTGGCATTCTTCGCTGAGATTTCCTTTGCCTTCCTGTTTGGTCTTTACCTGCTGAGAGTTGAAAAAGATGTACCCGGTCAGAATGCCTCCAGTTTACTGAATCGACTGTTGACCAGGGGCCCTTATGTGATAATAATTTCTATCATTGTCGCGCAATTTTTCGCTTATGGTGGATTAATATTTAAAAGTCGTTTATCATTTGCCATTGAAGAATCGCTGTGGTCTTTAGGATTTTATGCAATCCTGCCACTGGCCCTGGTTCAGTGGAAACGTCTTTGGCCAATGAGATCACCTGAGCTTAAAGCACTCCGAATCACTTCCATGGTGGTCGGTGTGTGGTGCATCATTTACTGTACCTATGCAGTGGTATTCCATCTGCCTGCAGAATACTGGGCCACTGCCATAGATCAGATGCGAACAAACATTCCAGAATTGAAATCAGGCTGGTCAGCGGTTTATGATTCTTTTTATAAGGTGAACGTGACCCACTCTTTCAGTGACTGGGGCATTGGTTTTTTTATCTGGCATTCATCCTATTTTACAATTTGTGTCTGGTTGTCGCTGATGCTGATGCGTGCACCCCGCAGGAAGATTACCTGATTTGTCAATGTGGTTGTTATTCGATAAGTGATACGATGCCAGGAGCTGCTGTTCTTGCCGCCAGGCTTAAAAAGACCTGCCTGTCCGGGCGCGGAGGCCTGGTTAAAGACATTGAGGATACATCCCTACGAATGTGTGGGAATTATTCATGGTTATGATGGGGATCAAAAAAGGCGTGAATAGAAAAGACCAGGTTTATTGCATAAGGATTATCTTTAAAAGCAAAGCGTACAATGTCCAGAATGTCTTTAAAGCTTCCAGATAGTTTTTTTTCATGAATCCTGGGTTCAATAAGAAAAAAGGCTGCAACAAGTCCTGCTGCAGAAATGATAACCTGCAGCTGAAAATATTGTCTGTACGCAGCCAGAACAATCAGGGATACAAAGAGGGCAGCAGCAACCTCAGAAAAGTTTCCTAAAGCAGTTATATATCCTTCATGTCTGATATACTATGACTCCTTCTTTTTCTCTAGAAGGGTATCATAAAGTATAGCAGAATCCGCACCTGATAAAAGACTGCTGCCAACTCCTAAAAGAATCTCTCCTATGAGTAAAAAAGCAGGCCTCCGGTAAATGAATATACCATAAAACCAAAGGTGCCAAAGAGGCTCTTCTGAAAGAAGAGCTTTTTTCCGCCCCCATACATCTGAAATATATCCTGATGGTACTCCAAGAAAAGCAATTACTCCTGATATTCAGGAAAGTACCTTCACAATATACAGTCCATGAGACACAATGGCATTTATGAGTTACCTGTTTTTACTTCCAGATTTTACTATTGACAAAAAGCGTCGGACATGCAACGCTTTTTTAAATTT
>CAZPEK010000361.1:0-4039 GCA_964585555.1 uncultured Leptospirales bacterium
AGAAGTTATTATGAAAATTTTTAAAATTGCAATTATCGTTTTTCTGGCTGCGGGCCTGCTCCTTCCCGGCTGCGGCACTAAGGGATCATCAGGGGCCTCTACACCCCAGGCTCTTTTCGAAGATCTTAAGGGCAAAAATCCTGAAGAATTCAGTGATGTAGCCGGCTATATCGCACCGGATGAACTTCCAAGCCTTACTTTTTCCATGGATATAGCGGCATCCTTTGCAACAGGCTTTTCACCCGATAAAACTCTGAAGCCGAAATACGAAGCCCTTAGAAAAAAGTATAATCTTCCCACTATTGACAAAAGCATGATGATGAAGATGGGTAATCCCGACGCAGTGGCCAAGTATGCAGCAAAAAAATATGCCGGGGTTGACCATACCGGTTTCATTAAAGATGTTTCTAAGCTGCTCGACCAGACTCCCGGGAAAAAAGAAAAAAAAGAAAAAATTTATGCAGAACTGAAAAATGTTAAAATTTCCGGTGACACGGCAATCGGTACTGTAGTCGATAAAAACGGTGAGTCAAATAAAATTTACTTCAAGAAAGTTAGCGGCAAATGGTATCTTTCTCTGATGCAGGCAATGAAAGGCATGAGATAAACCAGAAATACCTTACCGGGGGCTCAAACCCCCGGTAAAGCTGATACCGATACCCGCCATGAGCTTTATTGAAAAATTAAAGAAAAGCCTCGCTTTTAAAAAAGAAAATGAAACGTCTGCCTCATTCGAGGAAACCCTTATTTTTCAGCCTGAAACACCCCCGGCAAATATGGAAGACTACGAAGAACTTGAACCTGATCATCAGTGGGACTTTCTTGAAATGGTTCTTGAACCCTTGAGAGAAAAATACCAGGGGCGTTTTATCCGTAAAAACGAAGATGAAGAACTCGCCCTGAACCTTACTTTTCATGATATTCCGACACGGATGATGATTGATGTACCTGATCCGACAACAGAAGTCTATATGAAATTTAAAAACAGAACAGGGGCCCTTCGCCTTTACTTTGATCCTGATTACAAAAAAGACGAAGAAGACGACGACTGGTCAGACAATGAAGAAAAGACTTTTTTTATTTCCGAAGGACTCTACTTTGAAGAGTACCATGAAGACTTCGAGGCAATGAAAAGAATTTCAGATACACTTCCTTCAAATTACAAAACGGAGCTTTCAGCAGACATGAAAACCCTCGGTATCGGCTACCTGAAAGTTGATGCCTCTCTCATAGAAGCTGATGTAGACACCTGTATTCCTGACATGACAAACTCAGCGGAACACTTTGAAAAAGTCTTTGATTTGATGGAAAAAACTGTTAATATTTTTTCAGCAGGAGACAAAGACATCGAAAAACTTGCCTCTGTTTATATCCACGGTGTAGCGGTCAGGCCGGGACAGCAGTTCGTTACCTGCAATTACTGCAACAGCACCGTTATTATCGACTCTGACGCAACATGCCCCAACTGTGGCGGGACAATCAAGGTGTAAAATATCTCATATTGCAAATAATGACTACTAAAACTCAAGAAGATACAGGGTCACATCATCTTCTATTTCTTCGCCTGACGCATAATCAGAAAGACTGTCATAGAGCTTTAAAAGTTTTTCTTTTTCCTTTGCCCTGATCATTTTTTCGAGATTAGAGACAAGGCGATCACTGCCGTACATCTCGCCTTCAGGGTTATGCTGTTCAAGAATTCCATCGGTAAAAAAAAGAAGTGAATCTCACGGCTCATAGGAGATCGAGTTCATACGGTAAGACGCCCCTTTCATGATACCGATAGCAGGACCTGAGCAAGAAAGCTTTCACTGCTGCATCGCCAGATAAGGGGATGGTGATGCCCACCCTTTACCAGCTTAATGATTTTATCTTTAGTATCAATAAGAAGACAATATGATGTGGCATAAAGATTCGGCAGCACCTCGTAGAAATGATTATTAAGGAAGCTCATCAATTCGACAGGTTTGCGGCCCAGCTCACCGACAACCGAAGCAAGGGCACTGCGCAGCACCCCCGTACCGAGAGAAGCGGTGATCCCGTGGCCCTCAACATCGGCAATAAGAACCAGCGCCTCGGTGTCACTGAGACGGGTAATATGAAGAAAATCACCGCCTATTTCTATGCAGGGCCGGTACAAATAGTACTGGTTGATACCGGGAAGAATCCTTCGTTCATTATCAAGAAAATCAGTATTAATAAAATACGACTGCACTTTCCGGGCATGGGAAAGATCTTCATTCAGTTCATCGAGCTGTGCCGAGGTCTGGCCCAGGGAATAGCTCGTGTCGGTAAAACTCGTAAGCATGTTTCTGAATCGAGAAAAGGTAACCGTAAGACAATTACGATAAAAGACAAGGGCGATATCTTCATGTTGATGAAGCAGTTCGTCAAGGTTCACCTTGGAAAGCTCAAGCAGGGTTGTCGACTCCCGGCAGATAACATCGGCAGAACGGGGCATCTTATCGACAAGGGAAAACTCACCAAAAAAATCTCCCCCCTTGAGCACATCGATGAGAACCAGCTCTCCATCTTCCTGGCTGCGCAGGACATTGACAGAACCATGCACGATAATAAACATGCTGTCACCGTCAGTGCCTTCACGCACGACAGCGGCTCCTTTTTCATTTTCCATTGGCTCAAGGATACTAAGAATTCTCTCAAGCCTTTCGTCTTCAAGACCGTTAAAAAGAGGAATATTCTGAAGGATTGATATAAGCTGATCTTTAAATTTTTGAATCATGTTTAGACCTCACCATATTTTATTCAAAAATGCAACAAAAAAACATTTTCTCTCCTTAAGAGAAATGTATTGCAATCTAAAAGCCCCTGATTATAAATACTTTTTAGATAAAAATTTCGAGAAAGGAAGACAGGGCTATGGGCCGCAGGATACTCTTCATTGATCCCTTTTACGGGGGTTCCCACAAAACATGGATCGATGGTATTATAAAGAAAAGCCGTCACCACATCACTGTGCTGGGCCTCGAAGGAAGACACTGGAAATGGCGCATGCTGGGAGGAGCCGTACCCATGGCTGAACAGTTCAATGACCTCAATCACATGCCCGACCTGATTGTTGCCTCTGACATGCTTGACCTCAACACCTTTCTCTCCCTGACACGGAAAAAAACTTATAACATACCCGTGGCTCTCTATTTTCATGAAAACCAGCTCACCTATCCGTGGTCAGAACAGGACCGGGACCGGCTTCTTGGATCTCACCGTCATTTCGGGCTGATAAATTACCGATCAGCCCTGGCGGCGGACATACTGCTTTTTAATTCGGAATACCATCGTAACAGCTTTCTCGAAGCCCTTCCTTCCCTTCTCAACAGGTCACCGGATTACCAGGGACTTGAAAACATTGATGACCTGCGGGAAAAATCACGGGTATTATATCTCGGCCTCGGTCTTGAGCGCTTTGACGCTTCCCGATGTATAAAACATAACGATCCCCCCCTGCTCCTCTGGAACCACCGGTGGGAATATGACAAGAACCCGGAACAGTTTTTCCGGGTCGTCTATGAACTTGATGAAAAGGGCCTCGACTTCGGCCTGGTCCTCCTGGGAGAGATTCCTGAAAGAGAACCCCGGATATTAAAAGAGGCCCGGGAAAGGCTCGACCATCGAATCGCCTTCTGCGGCTTTACTGAAACCTTTGAGGAGTATGCCTCATGGCTCTGGCGCTCCCACCTGCTTCCAGTGACATCGAACCAGGATTTCTTCGGCAGCAGCATCATGGAGGCGGCATACTGCGGAGTGCTGCCCCTTCTGCCGAAACGTCTCACCTACCCTGAGCTCTTTTCAGGTGAAAGTTTCGAAGAGCTTTTCTACCGGGACGGATTTCACCTTGGAGAATTGATCGAAAAAAACCTGCAGCAAAAAAAGCCGAAGCTTCAGGAGCAGCTTATGACCACAGCCCGATGCTACGACTGGAAGAAGATGATCATCGAGTATGATGAACTGTTTGAAAAACTCTCATAATAGAAGGTACAAGGTACAAGGTACAAGGTACAAGGTACAAGGTACAAGGTAC
>CAZPEK010000362.1:0-4038 GCA_964585555.1 uncultured Leptospirales bacterium
GTTATAATTAAAAACAAATCAGTCATCCACGGTTTTGCCGGAGGTATTACAGGTCAGCTTATTTTTATTGTCAACGGAAGTTCTGACAGTATCCATTTCAAAAACAACTCTTTCAAAGGAAAGGAAAAAATAGCCCCCGGAGAAGAAAAAATTATTCTTAAAAAAGGGAAAAGCATTCTCTTTATCTTTGACGGGAAAGTATGGTATCCCGTATCTACGGGAAAACATTGATTACTTTTTGCCTTCTTCCTTTAAAATTGATTTGCTTCGCACCGGAACCAGCCGGGGCATACAGTAATCATCAATACTACTGTTCGTGGCGGCGACAAACCTGGCTCTCAGATTTTTACAGACAGCAATCTCCCGCCAGTTTTTCTTAAAAAATTTATTCTTATGAAGTTTTTCAATACAGGCCTCTGCGCTCTCCGAACCATACATAAAAGCCTCTTCTTTATCAAGAAGCTTAATGATCGAATCTTCTGTCAGCATTTTGTCCAGATCAACAAGTTTCATCTGACGGGCGGGAAATTTATGATTTATTACCAGGCGATTTTCAAAACCGGGATAAAATTTTCCGTCTTTTTTCCAGTTATTGTCAATGGTCTGCCTGCATATCTTTGCCCGATAGTAGCGATTCAGCAAACTCCGGTCAACCCGGTCTATTTCAGCGAGAAATTCACCATTCAACTCAAGGTTATGCTTTTTTCTGTGGAGGTTCAATGTCTTGCCTGATTCTTCATCAATTGCAACCTGCTCAAGTTTTATCTGTTTCTGAAATTCAGTATTTTCAATCCAGGGGACAACTTCCATTGTAGAAACCTTTCCTGTCTTTTTATCCTGCATTGATAAAAAGGCATCGCGGATTGCTGTTTTATAAGTATTGAGATCATAAGAAATCAGGGAGGCCTTTTGCTGTTTACCAAGACCAAAGGCCATGGTATCAATGGTCAGACGTTTCATACTCGCCTTAGTGGCAAAGGAAGTCTTCACCCCCCGTGATACATCAAGTCCTTTAAAGATTTTAAAAGCAGAAAGCTCTGCCTTCAGTTCTGCTTCAAAACTCATATCAGCTTCAACACTGGTATCCATGTAGGTAAATATTGAAATAAACCGGGCATTTCTTCCGAGAGAACGAACATAATAGGTTCCACAGCTGCTGAAAAAACCTGCAACATCACTGGCGGCAAGCATTTCAATGGCTGCATCGCTGAGCATTGATTTCGCTTCATCAACAGAAGCATAGTATGAATTCATATTGATCTCAACAAGTATCCGGTGGTAGTACATCTTCACCCCGCCGGAATAGGTATAAGAGGCAGAGAGGTCGATATTCAGCCCCAGTTCAACCGGTATTTCAGCCACGGGAACAACTACATCTAATCCCACCATTCCCCTGCTACGCTGCGATGTTGATGCTGATGTTGATGAACTCCCGCTGATAGAACGAAATTTATAGGTGAAATCATAGGAAGGATTGGTCATTGCCACATTCTTTATACACCTGGACTGAAAGGTATTGGTGGCTATTGTATATCCACGGCCCAGAACCGGGGTCAGTGAAATATCATGGATCCGGTTATCCCTGATAATTACTGGACCCGCTAAAATCATCTGCCCCGTTGAAAAAAAGAAAAAGGTTATCAGTAGTATAAAATTAAACTTTTTATAATTCACATTTTCACTCCATCATAATTTAAGGACAAACTGTTTCAAATATAAACCTTCCAAAGGATAAATCTAAAATAAGAAGAAACATGAAACAATGCAACTATTTCTCTTAAGCCGGTTATTCACCTTCTACAGGCCGGTACCCCTTTGTATAATTAAGAATAAAACGCTTCGTCAAAAGTCTGATAAGATGAAAACCAAACCGGGGATTCTGGTAATACAATTGTTGAATTTTTTCTTCATTGATATAATAAATTTCAAGTTCAGTCTCCGCAACAGCTGCATCAGTCCGCTCTTTAAAAGGAGAAAAAACTCCCATTTCACCAATTATTTCTCCCTTCGTAACAGACAGATCCAGACCAACGATTCGAACTACTCCCTTTGAAATATAATACATCCGGTCAGCCTTATCTCCAGCTTCAAAGATGACATCACCCTTCTTATACTTTTTAAGGGTCATATAGGGAACAAGGGCCTCCATGGAAACATCTTCATTTGATGCCTCGTTCACATCAGCAATCAGCTTTCTCATCTGCAAAAGGCGGACAATATTCAGGGGAAACAGAAACACGTGAAGAACGAGAACAGGAACCAGGCCGCAGGCAAACCCGTAAACAATAAAGGCAACATTACTGGCAATAGCAAAAATTCTCAGGGGAATTATTGTCTTCATGTAAAAACTTGACGCAACTAGAAGGGATGCAATATACCCGACTATCTCCGCCCAGGCAGAAGGGCTGCCGTAACAACTGCCAAACCAGTCAAAAAACTCCATAGACCATCTCCTTATTCTCAAAAACAACTTTACAATGACATGCATTCTGCTGTTGTCAATGAGAAATAAATTCAATACTTTTAAAATAGTACTATTTCCCAGAGGGAGCACCGGTGCCTTCCTGCCGGCCGGATAAAAAATAAATAAACTATCTGAAAAAGAAAAACCGATAAGACGGGAAGTTCATACTTTTTTCAGTGTATATTACTTGACATGTAACAATAACTTATCATAGTGTTGGACAAGCGTCCAACACTATGAGGTCAAATCTGTGAAATCAAAACTTACAGCACCAGTAACCCTGGGAATCATCCTGGTACTTTCCCTGTCCCCGCTGTTTTCGGAAGAAACCATCTCACTTTCAAAAACAGTAGAATCAGTTAAGATAACAGGGAAGAACCTTATGGTCTACCGTGACCGGGAAAATACGGAAGACATCTCTTCCATACAAAAACCGGACATGAAAAATCAATTCGAAGAATTGAGCAGCGGGGTTCCGAATTTCGGTTACAGTCGGTCAACCTGGTGGTTTCGGTTTTCACTTTTAAAAGAAGAAGGCTCATCAAAAGATATGGTTCTTTTAATACGCTATGCCCTTCTCGACCACGTAAGCCTCTTCCTGCCGGACGAAGACGGGAGATACCGGGAAAGGCATATCGGACAGCTGGTAGACTTTTCAGAACGGGACATCAATCATAGAAACTTTATTTTTAAACTTCCTCTTTCAGAAGGAAAAAGGCACACCTGTTACCTGAAGGTATATACTGAGGATTCCCTGACCCTGCCGATGGAGATCATGACCGGCAGCAGCCTCGCAGAAACCCTCAGCAGCGAGCAGCTTGCCCTGGGGCTTCTCTACGGCTTTCTGTTTATAATGGTATTTTACAATTTCTTCCTTTACCTCTCCATAAAAGAAAAAAACTATTTGTACCTTGTCCTCTACATTCTTTCTTTTTTGCTTTTTATTCTCGCGGAAAACGGTGTTGCCTATCAGTACCTCTGGCCAGGGCTCCCCTGGTGGGGTAAACATGTGACGCCCCTCTCGGTGGGGCTTGTTATCATCTGGAGTTCCTTTTTTGTTAAAGCCTTTCTGAAGATTGAAACCCTCCCTGAAGTGATAAAAAAAGGCATCGGTTTTTTTCTCATAGCCGGTATTATCTGTGTCATTTTTTCGCTTGTTCTCCCCTACTTCTTCGCCATTATATTTGCTGTAGCGGTAATTGTAATCTATGCACCCCTGATTATCTTTACCGGCATCCTCAGCCACCGGGCCGGGCATATTCAGGCAAAGTATTTTCTCATCGCCTGGACTTCCCTTTCTATCGGATCTCTCCTTTACGGCCTCAAGGCCTTTGGACTTCTGCCTGATAATTTCATAACCCGCTACGGTGTTTTAATTGGAGCTTCGGCCCAGGTACTGCTTCTCTCCATGGGACTTGCTGACCAGTTCAACCGCATGACATCTAAACTCGGCATTCTTCATAAGCAGAGTGAAGATAAAAGCATTAGTCTTCTAAACATGGTCAGCAGCGCGGAAAACACGGCAAAGGAACTCTTCAACATAAGCAGCGAACAGTCTAAAATAGCAAATTCAT
>CAZPEK010000363.1:0-4023 GCA_964585555.1 uncultured Leptospirales bacterium
ATAGAAATTTTAAAGGAAAATTTACAAAGGATAATCAGAGGTAATAAAAATAGACACCGAACCTATCTGACCTTTAAGCGCAGGATCAATAAGGTCATTGTAGCTCGTAATCTCGACGGGGCATGTTTCCTCGTTGTAAACAACATAGATGTAATTCATCAGGTAAGGAACGCAGTAATCTTTGCTCCGGAACATGGTCCCAGATCCAGTTGCCGTCGCTGAGTCCCCCCCGCTCTTCCTTTTCCAGGGTGAAGCCGAGATTTTCAGCAGCCCGCAGGTAAGCAGAAAAAAGTTTATTGGTTTTTTCGTTCTCAGGCCACGCCGGTACCGACCTGACCTCTTCAACAGTAAGATGTGCAGTAGCGCTGCCGTCACCGCTTGAAAGAGTGTGTTTCTGTGGGAGACTTAAAATTCTATCCCGCCCCAGGGCGAATGATTCCGGATCAAAGGCACGCATTTCAACATCCGCTTCAGCCGCTTCGGCAATCCTGTTGAGGCCCCTGCCTCCCCTGATGGCACCGATGTTACATGTCAGGCCCCGGTCATAATCGGTAAAGTCGTGAACCTCAGAAACGGCCCTGGTGAGGAGATCAATCGCACTGACTCCCCGACGGTGAGCTGTACCGGAATGCCCTCCTCTTCCCGAGGCGGCGATTCGAAATACCCCGCGCCCCTTGCGGGCAGTTACCAGAGAAAATTTATTGTGAAGGAAGTTTCCCGCTTCAAAGACCAGGCACCCTGCCGCATCGTGAGGAAGTTCATTTCGGCAGAGAAGTCCAAAATCATCAGACCGGGTTTCTTCCGTCGCGTCAAAGAGTAAGGTCCAGTTGACTGACTCGTAGAGTTCACTTTTCTTTTCTGCAAGAGCCTCAATGAGCATGTAGATGAGAAGAGTCCCTCCCTTTATATCATTGGTTCCCGGGCCGTAAATACGGTCGCCTTCCCGGTGATAATTAAAATTATTTTCTTTTTCTTCGGCGGGAGTGTATACTGTATCAAGGTGTGAAACCAGCCCAAGGCTCTGACTTCCTTTCCCCTTTTTCTTTAGAACAAGATGAGAACCCGGGCCGAATACCGCGGGTATTTTTTCTGCAGTAAAACCGAAAGGGGCAAAAAGGAGGGCCGTGTAATCCCCCAGGGCGTCAATCCCCTGAAGGTTTTCAGTCCATGAATTTATTGAAACCATTTTATTAAGAATATCAAGATAACGATTGAGGCCTTTGTTTAGAAATTCTTCCATAGAATTATACGTTTTTCTTTTCTGATGGTTTAATCCGCCGGGCCGCTTCTTTTCGAATAACCTTGAAAAGTTTTGCCATTGCCTTTTCAGTCATTTTACGCTGCATCCACCGGGGAATAAAATAACCATGTTTTATTTGTACAGTATAAGTAACATTACAGCCCCTTCCATTCGGCTCGATGACATAAATGCCCCGGTTTAATTTCATGGGTCCCTTGATCTGCTCCCATCTAAGGACATGATTGATTTCCACCAGTGTGGTCTTAAGAGTCATCGGTATCCGTCTAAAGGCAATTTTTATCACTTTTTTAATCATGAAGGTGTGACCGTTATGAGCAACCACAGAACTTTTGATAACATTGGGCATATATTTTTCATGATTATCAAAATCAGTCAAAATGGCCCAGACGGTTTCAGCATCTGCCTGAACAATACCTGAGGCAACGGCTTCATTATATTCTTTTGTCATACTGGTCTTTATCGTCACATCACCGCGGGTGACAGTTTTGCCCCAGGCGGGAATTACTACTCCCGCCAGCAAAATGACTGCCAGAACTGCATGTTTTTTCATCACTGTACCTGAATTACTCCGGATTTTTGACAATTACATCCATTTCAACATCGTCAACAAGCTTTATGACCCACTGAGGATTTCCGGTCAAGGTTTTTCCTGCAATAACAAAGGTCTGAGAGGCCGGGGGCAGAGAAGCCCCGGTGTATTCATCATCATACATTTTGAAAGTACCCTCAGAGGCTCCCGAATCGAGGGAATAGTTAAACATGTTTATAGACCCGACCTTGTATAAAAAACTACCGGTTCCGGTAAAACCTGACAGACCATTATTCATTTTCATCTCATCAGGTGTAACCGTTTCTGTAGAAAGGAGAGCGGCTATTGCATGTTTACGCAGCAGATCTCCGAAGCTGACGTTGCCGGTACCCACAACGCCTGCCCCATATAAAATGGCACGATAATCAGTATAGGGATTTTCCATAAGCGCTTTCAATACTTCGGCACCATTGAAATTTCTAAGAAGATACCCACCGAAGGAATAACTGGCGCCATAGCTTCTTAATATTTCGTCAATATCATCTCCAGGATAAAAATTTGTGAGGCTTGTAGGATTGTACCAGGTATACCAGGGGACCCTTCCACTGGTGATTACCGGTGAACCGGCAGAGAGGTCTGATCCTTCAATGCCCCGGGGCCCCGTGAGGTCGATTCCGAACGTTGTGCTGATTGCATTGGAAAGCAAATCTTCCGTTGCCATGGCCATCATTTCATCGATCCAGGTGTCCGTGTATTCACCGGAATTTCTTAAAATAACTTTCTGGTAAAAATGAATCATATGCTGAAATTCATGGACAAGGGTTGAGATAATTTCAGAAGGCCATGGTTCTGATATGCTCCAGGGACCGCTGTCATTATAGGCAAACATGACAGCGTCCATAAAAAACATCACCCTTTCATTAGACCAGGAAAGGGAGCTTTTTTTCATATTATGGGCGGCATAGAAAAAACCGCATATACCGCCGTCAGAGACAAAAGCAGCATCGTCATTATCAATGTCAGTCAATAAAATAGTTATTTCATTATTAGCCTGTACCGGGGTAATCAGATTAGAATAACTATGGCTTCCCCACTCCTCTCCATAAATCCCGGTCACCCATGAATAGATGTCATCTTCATTACCAGAAATACCGTTAAGAAATATCTCTCCAAGGTCTTCAACTTTTGCATCATCGAGCAGGTAACTCTTTTTATCTGCACCGGTATAATCTTCCCAGCAGTTATCCGCTACCCAGATATAGACGGTTTTCCCGCTGTCTTCATCGTATATCTTGTGCCGGCAGGTAGCGGCAACAGAATCAAGTCCCGATGAAGTATTTTCTATATTGAGAGTTTCTTTAGATCCTTCCTCTATATCATAACGAAATTCTATATCATCAAATGTATCAAGACTACGGCTGGTATCCTGATCAAGGGTAGTGAGTACTTCACGGTTTTTCATGGTTATTTCAGGTTTACCCCGCAGGGCCACCGGGCCTGTCTCAACCGGCTCTTCAACCGGGGTTTCGGTGCCAGCAGCCGACCTGTACTCAACAGCTGTAACTGAAGGGGAAGTTTTCTTTTTTCCTGGATTAGTGTTGGTGAATATAAAATATACCTCCCTGGCTTCGTCTCCAATAGCAAGATTATAGGTAACTTCAGTGTTTCCGCTCTTAACGAGCCGAAATACATCATAGTCTGAAGAGGTCACCGTATCGGTTTTTTCAATTGCTACATGGGAAATTTTCCCGTTGCCGCACCGGGATAGCAATGACAATGACAGAAAGACCACAGGAATAAGGGGGAAATATTTTTTCAATCCAGGCATTATATGTACCAGTAAAATTAGATTTTTATTGAGCAGAAAAATAGCTCAAAACCACTATACTGCGGAATGAAAATATGGCAAATAGAATACCTGAATGCCTGTTTTGTCTGGAAAAAAATTCCTTTCTCAAAAAATCATTCATTATTTATACGGATATAACGAGAGAGCTGTATCTATATTTCTTTAATCTCAAATTTCGTTAATAATTTTATTAAAAAACCTTGACTATAAAAGTAAACATTGTTAATTTAAGTTCTCTATACGTAATTAACGGATCATATTCTCATAATACGCATTTTATAAGCAAATGCGCTTTTTTAAACATATTTTGAAACCGTCTGGACGGTTACATGAACAGAGCTGCCCATGCTGTACACTTATACAGGGTCACAGTTTCTCAGTCTC